>CAYYPT010000100.1:0-9384 GCA_964473625.1 uncultured bacterium
AAATCCTGAATATACGGCGACCAACCAAAACAGCAAATCCAATGATACCTAATACACCAATGATCCCAAATACATATTTACCTATACCAATAAAGCCAGAAATGCTGGCAAAATCACCGATTCCCATGAAACCACCGATGATCATATATGTCCAAAAAGAGAACAGGGCGATAATGGCATAGAATAACCAGAATAACTGAAACCCCCAGCTTTTTACATAAGGAAATATGAGAAAAAAGACAATTAAACCTAAAATGAGATCAAAGGCGGGTCCCGAAACTGCCGTTATCAATCCCTGCCAGAAACTCCACGATTCAGTAAAAAAAGTATGACCACCGCCAAAAAGCTTAATTTGTAAGCCTACTGGGTGTAAACCGACCAGCCATCCTCCCATACAATGCCCGAATTCATGCAAAGTAAGCTTCAGATACTTGGCAATTAAAAATAAACATGTCGACTGAACAGCGAAATGGACGTAGTTATTTAATTTGACTTGATTGTTCATGGCTTCTTCTCCTCTTTCTAATATTCTCTCAATCGTAGATTTGTGATGGACAATTCGTTTCATCCTTCTCTCACGAATTGGCTTGAGCAAATGTGACAACAGAAAATGGTAGACAGAAAAACCAAATCATCAATGACACCTCTTTTTTTATTTACTGCTCTTCTACATATAGTTCACAGCCGCCTATATTTATTTTCTTTATTTCTCTTTTGAACTCGTCTCATAGAGGTGGTATATCAAGTAGGTCCACAATTAATGAATCAATGATACTCACTTTCCTATCGAGAACACATTCTCTGTTTGTGATTTCTTTTTGAACTTGAGAATATCCTTTGCTCCAGACTACTGATACCATAATAACTGTTGTTATTTTTATTATATTTTTTACCATATTACCGCTTCTGATTTCTTAGTTTTTCAACAAAATCCTCTCTCACTGGGTAAAAAATATCCAGCATAACAAAGGGCTCATCCCCGATGCAGGTATCACTGTGTTCCACATTGGATGGAATACAGTAAAAGTCTCCTTTTTTAACAATCCTTTCTTCATCTGCGATTTGCAGGGTGGCTTTTCCGGAATATACCATACCAATCTGTTCATGGGGATGAGAGTGTTTGGGCACAGTATGTCCCGGCAGAGTATAATTAAGTACCATCATCTTTTTTTTACCATGCAGGCCGGTTAATATTTTGGTGGTAAGCCCTTTCATTTGAGTGAGCTTTTGAGCATTATCAGGGTCTATAAAATAGCAAATTTTATTATTTTTCATCTTTTCCTCCATATTTATTTTACATTTCTTTTCAAGGAGGGTAATTGGAAAATATGCAGCTTCACAAAAACCAGCAGAGTCCCAAAACAGAGAATGGCATTGGTCAGGCTGAAGAAGAAAACATGTTTCATGAAATATTTTGGTCCTGTTTTCCAGCCCTCTATAATCGATTCAAACAGGGATCTCATAAATGGATTTGCTGTTTTTAATCCAAATAAATAAACTGCAACACTGATTATACCTACAATACTTCTCTTTATCCAGGTAGCTGTTTTATCTTCTATAAACCAATTCATCCTTATTCTGTCTTTCATAAATTCTCCCTTACAAATACACTCTGTAATTCATCTTAAAAGCAATTGTATTCCTTTCACTGATTAGCCGGCTGTTCATTGTACCAGTAGACTTGAATGTCTCTGTTCTCTTCCGTGTTCAGAAAGGGATAGTTGATCTGTCCAAGGCATATTCCTGTTGTAAAAAAGAAATACATCCCCAGAATAACATAGCGTGATTGTCTCATCTTTTTCCTCCTCTTTTGAATTTTCTAAAGAAATGTTCCCTTGATCAATATATGATTGTTATTGGAATTTGGTTATCCTCACTATCTCTTACAAGACATCGCAATCGTGTGCCTGGAGATTGCAGAAACAAAGCGTTCAGACCTTCAAGGTCCTTGTTTTGCAGATTGTCGCCGTTCACGTCGAGCAATACCATGCCATTCTTGATGCCAGCCCTGGCCAGAATTGAATTAGTGATTACGTTGAAAAACACCACATCACCTCCCGCGTTTCTGTAGACCATCCCACCCGGGCTTTTTAATCCCGATTTCCATACAGGATAGATGCCTTCTGGGTCGACGGTTAGAGAAACAGGACCGGATGCTTTTCTGCTCATGATCTCAAAATCAACACGTTGCCCTTTCTTCAGAAGCAGTGTCCTTGTCGTGCCCTCCAGATCGCTTTTTACATGAATCTTTGAAAAGATAATCTTGTCACCCGTATTCCGAACAATGAATAAATGCGGATAAGCATTCCCTCGACATTCAGTATCGACCCTCATGACTGAATAGGTGGCATATCCGGGATGATACAAGTGATCCCGCGCGAGTTGTACAATCTCTTCTGAAGCGTGATTTCTTAGAACGCCAAGAAAGTCATCTGTGTTTGCACATCGGTTCTGGTAGGTACAGACGTAATCTTTGAGGAACCGGAAGAACATCTCCTTCCCCATCACGGATTCCAACATGTTCAGGAATGTGGCGCCCTGATAGTAAGCCGCGACCGTCTTCAGATACTGGTCTTCTTCTTTTCCAGCCTCTTTAATAGAAGGCACATAATCGAGGTACGGTAAGGTGGACAGCTTTAAACGGTAGAAACTCAAAGTCTCCACATCTGCACCCACAGCCGGCTTAATGCCGATGATTTCGGAATATTTAGCCAGTCCTTCGAAAAGCCAGTAATCCTCCTCGGCATTGGCGGAAACGACGTTTCCCCACCAAGTATGCGATACTTCATGAATCAATGTTCTCGTGGGATAATAGATATCGTTATTAACAATCTTGGCTGTAAAAAGTATCATGGGTGCAGTCATCGATCTGTACAATCCTGAATACCCATAGGGGAAAGCCATGATTTTATATTCATTACCTGCGACTTTCCCGAACCGAGACTCAAAAAAGCAAAATGACTTATGGATAACGTCGCTTATGTACTGAAGATTCTCCTCAATCGCGTCTTCTGGGATATACATAACGATGCGGAACCCATCGGGATACGTTTTGACGATCCGTTTCTGTTCCGTTACGAAAAAATAAAGACTCCGATCCGTGATTTCCGGGTAGTTCTGCCACGTATATGTTTTTCGCGTTCCATTACTTTCCACATCCCTCAATTTACCTGAAGCCATCACGTCAAACTTTGATGGAACATTCAACACGAGATGAAATTCCGGAAGCCGGTCATTCAGGTGTCCGGCGAGTTTGGGATACCAGTTGTCCGTGCGCGTGATAGCAGCATTAATATGGCACAGTGTATCGCTAACTTCAAAAGCGAACCTTGAGTACTGGTCTGTATCATATTCCTTGTTATTTTTCAGACTATATGTTACCAGGATTTTTCCTATCCTTTTTCTATAATATTTATCTGGTAGTTTTATGGTTACTATCTCATCCTTTTGTGTAAAATCCAGAGGACTCTCCTTTTCGTCACTAATTCTGATGTTAATGGGAGTGACCCCTATGAAGTCTTTGCATAGAATAATATTGAGGTCGTTCTGTGATTCCACAAACAGAGTCTTAATATTAAGAAGAGCTCTCACATCAATTCTATTGTAGCTATCAGGAATTTTAGCCCATATTTTATATGTTGTTATCTCAAATTGCCTTTCCTTTTGTTCATTTTCTTGAGCTTTGCTGTTACTTGTAAGTAGTGTAATAAGACAAATGATTACAAATCCAAAGGATAGTTTACCTATCCAAGTAGTAAGCTTCAATTTCATACCAATCTCCCATTAAATCATTAAAAACTTTTTTCTCATCGATGGTAAATGCCTCACTTCCTTATTACGCTTTCTTAAACACAAGCCGGTACAACAGCACAATACCTATAATAAAAAGAATAATCGTACCTGCTATTCCCTCCTCCGGATCAAACAGGACCCGATGAGTACCGATAAATAATCCTGGTTCGTTACCCAGTCCCAAAAGGTATATTCGAGGGCATTCCAGAGACCGTGAGTAAGAATGGAAAGTAATAACGTCATAGCAGTAATTCTTTTAGTGGTAACACCCATCACCGATTCCATTTCGGAGAATGGTCGCAGATGAACCCAACCTATAACTACATCAATACCAACTACAATTAGCAGAATAAAAAGGGGAAAAATAACGCTATAAAAAATCCAAGACCATTGTGTCCAACGAAATCCTAATTCTCGAATCGGTTGGCGGTGAATTAGTTTTTGAAAAAGGATGGCTGTAACGCCGATCAGCAAGATAAAAAATTGGACAATCCCGAACGCAAAAAACAGGAACCCACCTGTAATGATGACGAAGCATACCAGAGAAAAAAGAGCCGCAGAAGTTGTATCTTTCATTTTACAGAACCTCTGAAAGTGATTTCGTAATGTTATAAATTCTGAGAATAAAATACGCATAATACATCTTTATCTTTCTTGATGATAATTTGCTTGTCCGAATCGTCCTTATCAAGAAATCACGAAAGAGCTCTCTTCCTCTGATTATTTCAAAATCGGTTCATCAAAACGTGACAGCGCTTTATCTCGCTTGCCCAGCTCCATCACGAGTTCGTACACAAGACGTGAAACCGTTTTGATCTTATTAAAATCAAGTTTCTCTGGATCGTCTGTCGGTTTATGAAGATCTTTGGACCCAAAGTCACAAAAATAGACAAAGGGAATCCCCTGTTGATACCAGTTCTGCTGGTCGCCCGTAGTGATGAAACGTTGTATGTCCTTTTGATCATGTTCAACAACGAGTGGAATCTTCTCTGTTCGCTTATTGACTGAAACAAGAATATCATAAAGTTCGGGTGAAAACTGTAATGGACCGAATGCCTGAATACTTCCTTTCTTCTCTGCTTGACCGCTTTCTCTGCCCAGCATATCCAAATTGATATTGACGATCACATCTTTGAGCGGAACCGGGCAATTTCTTGTGAAAAAACGCGAACCGTAGGAACCATCCTCTTCTCCAGTATAAAGAATAAACAACACTGGTCGTCTCGGCGGAGACATCGCAACGGATTCCGCAATCTCGAGGAGAGCGGCTGATCCGCTGGCATTGTCGTCTGCTCCGTTATAAATCTCCCCATTTATTATTCCGATGTGATCAAGGTGCGCCCCTACAGTAATTACCTGATGGGAAAGGTCAGGATCGGTTCCAGGAACCATTGCCACCACATTGCGACTACTTACAAGCATCCGTTTATAACCCAGCTTAAGAGTCATTGTTGTGTTTTTAAGCACAAATCTCTTATAGTCTTCATACTTACCGGTTTCAAAGAAACGCATTGGATCGTAATTCTCAGCTTCGAATATTAGCAGAGTATTATCAGGATGAACCAGTAAAACCGGAATGATGGGGAGAAGATACTCAGGATAGGTCGGCTCCATACCCGGATAGTGAAGTACATCCTGTCGAAAATCGCTGATTTTACTGATCGTTTCCCATCCTCTGGCACTGACCGGGTCGAGAAGAAAAACAACAGCTGTGGCTTTTTGTGCTTTTGCCCTTTCAATTTTCTTCCGCGATCCTTTCACTAAATCGGCATAGGCGTCATTCAACTTCTCGGGAAGAACGGGTTTGCCGTTGCGATAAGGGCTGTCTGAAAGGCAAAGAACAATTTTGCCACGAACGTCAAGTCCCTCATAATCATCCCAGCCGGCCTCTGGTTCGCTGATACCGAATCCCACAAATACCGGAGAGCCGGAAGGGATTCTCATGTCTTCCGGATTTTGTACAAGCGCTACAATGCACTTCTTGCCGTGAACGAAGGCATGTTCTCCCTTATGACTTTTTACCTGGATAACACTCTGCGGATCGAGTATTTTATGAATAAGCGGGACTTTTTGAAAATAGGTTTTTTGACCATTTTCATCGGTGATGAATGGTTTGACACCGGCAGCCTGGAATTGGCTGGCAGCATATTCGGATGCGATCTTAAATCCTCTGGTCGCTGTCCCTCGTCCTTCGAGGGCATCGGATGCCAGAAAGTAACTATGATGCCGCAGTGCTTCTGTCGTAATTGCATCGATGGGCCTGTACGTCTCCTTTACTTGAGAATGTACAGTCAAGTTGTAGCATATTAAATAAGTTACACTAACAATTAAAATTTTTAGTCTGGCTTTCATAGTCTGCCTCCATAACAACTAAGGGTTTGATATTCTTAAACTTGACACACTACATATTCTCACTCTTACTATATGTGCCTACTAACAAGGACTTCAGTTCATTATGCTGTCTTCTCTCAATAGTTGTGAGACCACTTTCATTTCAGATGGAATTATTCAAATTTCAACTCAACCTTTCCGACCTGATGGTACAACTGCATGTATTCTGTAATGCGTAGTTCAAGCTGCTCTAAAAAAGAAGGAATATCCTTAATTTGCTCAGCCTGTTCAGGTGGTAATATATTTTTTATATCATTCAATTCTTTTTCTGATGTGATCCAGTCTTTAATGGGATGCACTGGTTTGATCTCATCAAAAGCACAGAGCATGATATATCCATCACAAAAATCTTTTAATTTCACTCCTCCTAAATGATCAAATGAATAGTAACTGTAATTATCTTTTAATGCACCAAAGGGCGATCTGTGGGTATCGAAAGCCAGAGGCTTGTGATAGCGGTCATATACCTGATCAATGATACCCTGGAAAGGATAATACATTTTATTGAGATTCTTCGCAGCGATAGAAGGTAATATTTCAGTTAAAACTACCCAGCGATGCGGGGCTGGAAAATGCATTTTAATAGAATAGACTTTCTCGGGATATTTATCGTATAAAAAGTTACCTGCCCGGCGCTTTTCGCCAGTACGTCTTTGAAAAAACATTCTAGGTTGCCGATACTTGGTAAAAGTATGATGAGAACCTGCCCAGAGGAGTACTTTCTCATTCTTGTGAATGGCTTCCCGTTCAACAACTTCGGCAAATTTTTTATCCCAATAAAACCGTTTAGCTTCTTTTCTTCTGACTTCCGGATCCGGAGAATTCAATCGACGGGGAACTTGTTCCGAACCTAACTGAAGGAATCTAATAGGTGCAGAACCAGAAGGAAGTTGACAGTTAAATTCCCACACTACATGGTAGACATCCAAGTACTCCTCACAGTTCCAAAAATAAATAGTTTTCCTCATGATATCGATTAACTTGCTTCGATCAAAACATGGTGCAGTGAGCAGAGAATCCACTTCCGCCTGCGCACTGGAAGAACCAAATTCCCAGCCAATGATTTTGACACCATCATGCCTGTATAAATAGGGAATAAGTTTCTGTAAAAATAAAATATTTTGAAGAACGTAGTGTGTTTCACCAATCAGCACAACATCATATTGTTTGAATTTTTCACTGACAAACTCCAAAGGCTCTGATGTCGATGAATTTAGATAATTAAGATATGGTTGCAGTTCAGACTCCGAAAGATCTTTTTGTTTTGATCCAAACGACATATTCAAAATAACGTATCCTAATAAAAGTAAGAAAATTACACCAATAAAGATTCCTACAATTTTAAAACATTTTTTGATAATCTTCCAGACCATACTATTTTTCCCCTTAATACCGGATCGATGAACTTTGATTTCTTTCCCCATTTAACCCTCCTTTTTTCCACTACAAATATACCCTGTAATTCAACTTCAGTGCCGCCGTGTTCATCTTCGCTCTCCAGCGTCGGAACGCCGTGTCGCTCACGTTATTGTAAACGACGAACAGATCGTTATCCTTTCCATAAAGTAAATGGAATCGGATATTCGAATTGATACTTTCTGTCGCATTGTTGTATTGGAAATAGGTTTTTAAAGAAATGTTCGAGGTAAAAATCAGATTCATTCTCAACCTGCCGACCATTGTCGTAAAACAACCATTGGGTAGTTCTATGTGGTTGTATTCAAATCCATGACTAATCTGCACATGTTTATTCAGTTTGATCAGACCATCCCAATCGAACGCTATCTGATTTCCATCGTAGAATCCTCCCCATTGAAACCCGACCTTCCCCGAAATTCTCCGTTTTCCAGCGAATTGGCACGTGATACAGGAAAGGTTATACATGTATTTACCCTTCGGAACAATGGTATCCTTGTAGACCCGAAAATCTTCATAAAATCTATCGAACAAATTGAAAAATCCGTATATGAACATATCTCCGGACTCAAACTCAGTGGTGATCGTAGCGATATTCTGTTTCATGAGATCTTCATTGGCCTGCGTGTACGTGTAATCGAACATACCGAAAATGTCGACCTTTCGAATGCCAAACCTTCTCGGACGAAAACTTTTTCTCAAGATGCCGCTGTAATCCTTTATGTCCTTCAACATGACAAAACCCATAGTAGGATCGTAGTTCTTCCCCACACCGACATATCCCAGCACTAAGCCGAACAAATCCTTATCCAGCCGATACGAAAAGGCACCCGTAGAACGATTATCACCAATTTCTTTTGAATACAGGGATGAATAGAATCCTTTAATTCTCGAGTCATCCGTAAGCCAAATTTCCGAATCCAAACCCCAGCTCCTTTCGTAGCTGTTGCAGTCCTGCATATTCGTGAGTATGAAACCGACATTGGAATTTTTCAGAATGTCCTGGCGGACTCTCAAGATGGTGTAGTTAGTCACCGGCATCTCATCGATCTTTTCTGTAGACATATTCAAGAATCCGATATTGCTCCTGCCGAGCTTTCCGGTCGCACGTACCCCATAGAGGATAGGAACCGGGCTTCCGTCATGAATGCCGATACGCTTCGAAAAGAACGGCTGAATCTTCTGTGACATGCCGAATTCAAAGAGCTGAGCGTTTTCCAGGAAGAAGTCCCGCTTTTCTGGATAGAATAAAGAAAACCGCGTCAAGTTGATCTGTTCGTCGTCCGATTCGATCTGCGCAAAATCCGTATTATACGTGAGGTCAACTGCAACGTTTGTCAGAGGAACATATTTGATGTCAAACCCGATTTCCGACTTCGTTTCTTCGGCATTCCTACTTCTATCGTCCGTCCTTCCCAGAAGCAGGTAGGGTCTTAATTGAAGATTTCGCTTCGCCTTCAGTCCTTCGATACCCGTCAACTCACCCGCCAGGGATAAATTACCGATGCCGTACTGTGGAGGAATCGGTGTGAAGTACCCCCTTTCATTTTTCTTGCGTAAAGACCGATAGATGTTGAAACCCCAGGTCTGTTTCTCCGCATTGGAATATCGGAGTATCCTTAAAGGGATCCGGAACTCAGCCGTCCAGTTATTCAGGTTTATCTTTGTCCGAACCTGCCATACTTTATTCCAATCGCTGTTGATAATCCCGATGCCGTCGATAAATCCCTCATACTTTGCCCCATTAGCATTCGTTTCAAAGAGATAACCTTTCGTCTTGTCGTG
>CAYYPT010000101.1:0-9236 GCA_964473625.1 uncultured bacterium
TCCAATTCCAGAAGCTTTTTCTTTAAAGGAATTCCTCCTCCGAAACCTACCATTGAACCATCTGAACCAATTATCCGATGACACGGGATAATAATAGGAATAGGGTTTTTTCTGTTGGCGTTTCCCACTGCTCTTGCGGCTTTTGGTTTTCCGATAGAACGAGCTATTTCACCATAGCTTCGGGTTTCACCATACGGTACTTTCTTGAGAGCGTCCCAGACAGATTTCTGGAACTCTGTCCCCCGAATATCCAGAGGGAGAGAAAAAACAGTTCGAGAACCGTCAAAATACTCTTCAAGCTGCTTTATCACTAGCAGATTCTTCTCCCGATTTTCAATGAGTGTTTCTTCTGGATACTCTTTTTTGAGCAGAGAGACAAAATCTATTTTTCCCTCACGCGGGAGCATAATTCTTACCAGGCCTTTCTCAGATGATGCAACGAGAAGCTTTCCTATAGGAGTTTCCATATGGGCATAAAAAATTATGGTTCTTTTTTGATTTATGTAAGTAAGGTTCATTTATCTTAAAAGCATTATCTTTTTTGTTTCGACAATTTGCCCACTGGTTAAGCGAACAATGTAAACACCAGCGGGAAGAGGATTCCCCTTTTTATCTATTCCCTGCCATTTTACTATAATCCGTTCAAAGGGATGAACTGAAATCTTCCATTGTTTCACACACCGGCCAGTGATATCAAATATTGTAAGATGAGTTCTTGCTTTAAAATTCATGCGGTCAGGAAAACGGAGAGGAATTAAGGTTTCGTTGTTAAAAGGATTAGGATAGTTTTGTCCTAAAATAGTCAGGTGTTTCTCAACAGCAACTTCGGGTAATGGTGTCCCTTTCAAAACAGGAAGACAAAGAGCAGAAGAATGTGCCCAGTCGTGATAAATTGTCTGGTGAGCGATTTGTGTGGTGGTATTCTGTCTGAAAGGCTCACCAGTGTTGGGATTTTTCTCAAAACGTGGATAGTTGGAACTGGAGACAGAAAGCCTGATCCTGTGTCCTGGTGCGAAGACAATGGCTGTTGACCAGAGGTCAATGGTAAATTTATAAATCCCACCCGGCGTAAGAAATTCTTCCTCTGATAAAGAATTGCGATGTCTTGCCTGGATAATACCGTCGGCAACAAGCATGGAACGTCCATCAGGATAAACATCGCAGAGTTTGGCTGTAAAATCAGTATCCAGTCTATCAGAGCTGGCATATACTGTTACAGTAATTCGTCCAATAACTGTTAGAGAATCAACAAGCGGATCAGTGGTATAAACTAAAACATCCGGCCGGGATTCGACAGAACGTTGATCGTAAGAGCCTGCATCTATGTTTAGATTTCTACCGCCCAAGGTGGGAACAGGATTATTGGGATCATAATCGAATAGATCCGGGGGTTCAGAGAAATCCGGAGGAGACGGACTGAGCATATTATCTTCTCTGAGATACAGGGAAAGGGTGTCAACAGGAGGAGGCCAGTCCTGTCTCTCTATCCAGCGATTGCCAGGGCCTTCAGGTTTATCTACATCTCCCATGAGGTAGAATTTGACTGGAGGTTCATCTTCGATTCCAGTTTTCTTGTTCTTGAGCCATCTGTCAAACCAGTTGATTGTGAGAGACGCAATTTCATCCAACCCGCTGCTGTTGGGAAAAGTGAGCTCTCCACATTCAGTTGAAGTAATATCGTGAACCCAGGGACCTATAACAAGTTTTTGTTTTCCTTTAGCATTGGGGCCATCCCATTTCTCTATTCCAGAAAAAGCATCAATCTGACCCTGTAGGAAAATATCGTGCCAGCCTGCTATATGAAGAATCGGTACATTAACGCTGTCGTAACGAGTAGAGAGATTTACTCTGTCGTAGGTAGGTTCGTAGTCTGGATGCTGGACGAAGAAATCAATAAAACTCTCATTCCCCATATATGTAAGCCATCCGTCCACCAGAGATTTTCTGTATTCACCCCCGTAGAAGATGGCATTTTCGTAGAGATTGGAAGCAGCTACCATTACGAGACAGCATGTTAGATGTGGAGGTGCTGCTCCAGCTAAAAGGTATTGAGTAATGCCAAATGCAGAGGCTCCCCAGGTGCCAATTTTTCCATTTGACCACGGTTGTTTTGCAATCCATTCCACAGTATCGTATCCGTCTCTCAATTTTCCCCAGCCGTCTGAAAAGAAAAGGGAATCTATTCCTTCGGACTGGAAACGCCCCCGTGTATTCTGAACAGCAAGGACATATCCCATGCCGTCTGTGAACATGTAGATAAGAAGATCGTTTACAGTTGATTCTATACTATACGGTGTGCGTATAAGAATGGTTGGCCAGGGTCCGTTTCCCTGAGAAGGCTGGTAAACCACAGTTGCCAGTCTAACAGAATCTCTCATGGCAACCATAAAGGTTTCTTTTCTGTAGGCAGAAAGAGGAAGAGTAAAAAACAACAGGAAGAAAAAGATTACAAAATTTAAACTGCGGTTACTTTTCATCGGAAATCAGTTTTTTTAGTTCGTTGAGTTTATTCAATGCTTCTATTGGAGTTAAATTGTTAAGATCGATTTCTTTCAGTTTTTGGCGGATTTTTTCTTCTTCCTCAGCAAATATATTTAGTTGAGGTTCAGCTACCATCATGGGCGCGTGTCTGCCTGCTGCGAGTTTTGGCAGTTCATTTGGTGTCAGTTCGTTAGACTCTAAATTGTGGAGGACCTCTTTAGCTCTTTCAATGACTTCTTTTGGCAATCCTGCTAACCGGGCCACCTGAATTCCGTAGGAATGATCGCAGCCGCCGGGAACAATTTTTCTTAAGAAAACGATGTGATCTCCCCATTCTCTCACTGCCACGTTAAAATTCTTTACACGGGGCAAAATAAGAGCTAACTCTGTGAGTTCATGGTAGTGGGTGGCAAAGAGAGTCTTGGCTCTGACTCGTGAATTATTGTGGAGATACTCTGCTACAGCCCAGGCAATGGAAAGACCATCAAAGGTGGATGTTCCTCTTCCGATTTCATCAAGCAAGATGAGACTTTTTGGGGTGGCGTTATTGAGAATGTTAGCTGTTTCATTCATCTCCACGAGGAAAGTAGATTCTCCTCCAGCCAGATTATCCTGAGCACCGACACGGGTGAAAATTCTATCCACAATGCCAATAGTGGCAGAAGCAGCAGGAACAAAACTTCCTATCTGGGCAAGGAGTACTATTAATCCAACCTGACGGATATATGTAGATTTGCCAGCCATATTGGGACCAGTGATAATGAGAATCTGATTCTCTTCATTGTCCAGTTCAACTCCATTGGGAATAAATGGTTCACCAGGGGGTAAAAGCTGCTCCACCACAGGATGGCGTCCTTCTTTAATAATAATTTTGTTACTTTCATTTACCACTGGCTTGACGTAGCGAAAATCATCCGCAACATTGGAGAAAGAGAGAAGAGAATCCAGTTCACCCAATCGTCTTCCGTTTTCCTGAATTGGTTCTGCAAAACCAGCAACAAAGTTTCTCAACTCCTCAAAAAGCTCATACTCCAGCGAAGCTATTTTTTCCTCTGCTCTCAGAATGTTTTCTTCGGTCTCTTTTAACTCGGGTGTTACAAATCTTTCTGCATTGACAAGGGTCTGTTTGCGGATATAATCATCAGGTACTTTAGAGAGATGAGGTTTTGTCACTTCGATGTAGTAGCCGAAGACTTTGTTGTATCCAACCTTGAGGGATGGAATGCCAGTTCGTTCCCGTTCAGTTTTCTGCATCTTAGCAATCCAGTCTTTGCCCGAAAAGGCTAGGTCTCGGAGTTTGTCGAGTTCCTCATTGTATCCTGAACGAATAATCCCGCCATCACTTATATTAACAGGAGGGTCGTCAACCAGTGCTTTCTTAACTCTTTCTTTGACGGTCTCGCAGGGATCGAGATTTTCCTTGATAGCAGTCAAAAAGTGCGATTTCATTTCCTTTAGACTGGACCTGACTTCTGGAACAAGAGAGAGAGTATTTGCCAAAACTAAAATATCGCGTGGATTCGCCCTTCGCATTACAACCTTTGTAATCAGCCTTTCCAGATCCCCTACTTTTTTAAGAATTTTTGAGAGATCAACCCTTACCCTTTTGTCGTTTAAAAGTTCTTCCACACCATCCAGTCTTTGTTGTATAGATTTAAGTTTATTAAGAGGTCTGGCAAGCCATGAAGAGATGGTTCTGCCTCCCATTGGAGTTAAAGTTCTGTCTATGATGGAAAGAAGAGTTCCTGCTCGGGCACCAGTCATCATGGATGTTGTAACTTCTAAGTTCCTTCTCGTGGCAGCATCCAGGTTCATGAAATCGGAGTTGTCATATGGCCTTAAGGATCTAATATGGGAGAGCTGGGTTTTTTGTGTTTCTTTAAGATAATTAAGAACCGCTCCAGCAGCAGAAATTCCAGCGTCAAGAGTGTCACAGCCAAATCCCTTGAGAGAAGTAGTTCCAAAATGCTTTGTGAGAATCTCAACTCCGTACTCTTTTCTGAAAACCCAGTCGTCCTGTTTTGTTAGCACAAAAGAAATATCATTTGTTGGAATACTCTCTTGAATTTCTTGAGCCTGGTTTTCTGAAACCAATATTTCAGATGGATTGATAGATTGTATTTCTTCCAGAAGCTTATCAAGTTCAAATTCTGTTACAATGAACTCTCCTGTGGATAGATCAGCAGAGGCCAGCCCGCATTTTTCATCCCTTATATAAACTGCTGAGAGATAGTTGTTCTGTTTTGCCTCAAGAATATTTTCTTCCATTACTGTTCCAGGGGTAACCACCTGGATAACATCTCTTTTAACAATGCCCTTAGCAAGTTTTGGGTCTTCTATCTGCTCACAGATAGCAACCTTGTACCCTGCTTTGATCATTTTAGCTAAGTAGGTGTCCAGAGCATGGTGAGGAAAGCCGGCTAAAGGCACTTCGCCTGCCTTGCCGTGTCCCCGAGAAGTCAGTGTTATGCCAAGCACTTTGGCTCCAAGTTTGGCATCTTCGTAGAACATCTCGTAAAAATCACCCATCCGGAAAAAAACCACAGCATCCCTGTACTTGCTTTTTACAGCGTTGTATTGGTTCATTAAAGGTGTTTCGTTGTTGGAAGTTTTATCTGTTTCTTTCATGGCTGTGGTAATGGATTATAAGTTTTAAGGATTGACACCTTTTCAAAATAATATTAAAGAGGGGAAAAAGCAAATTGTTTTTCCTGATGATTGGGGAAAGATAAAAATGCCCCAATTGGGTGTTTTTACCAGTAATAAAAAATACCTTGACTTTTTAGGGTTTATTCGTTATTCTTAATATTAAAGATCATGGCTCTAAGAAAAAGTAGAAAGACTGCTGAGAAATTAGAAGCTTTGGAGTTGAGAAAGCACTGACAAGTCTCTGCAAGAGAAATTACTGCTGGTGTGAGTTTCTGGTTTTGGTCTTCCGCTGTGAGCTTGTGGGGGGTATTGAAACATATCCTAAAAATTCCGTTTGAAGAATAAATGTTTTTAGAATTGATTGGAGTTAAAAATGGAAAAAAATAAAGACATTCCAGGAATTATTAAGGGAATCTATAAAGAATTAGAGAGCAATAAAAAGGTATTAAAGAATCTGAAAGATATAATTGATAAAGAGGATACGCTTGATAATGAATTACTAGACCGTATCTATAGGATCTATAGGTCCTTTAAGTTTGATTACTATCAAAGTCATTATTACAGCTCTAATGTGCAGAGTTTAACTCCGCAATCGATAAAGGATATTATTCGTAAATCCTATATTGACGATCTGGATCAAATCAAACAACGTATTGACGAGTTACACGAACATTATAATTCAAATGTTAATAAAAATATTAAAGATGAATATAAAAACTTTTGTGATTTTGTTAACCATGTTTACTTAAGTCTTGAAGAATCTATGCAAAGAATCAGATCATATTATCAAAGCATTAGTAAATAAATAATATATTACTTAATGCCAGTTTGTGTACTGCTTCAGACGGAATTGGAAGATAATCAAATATTTGGAGAATAAAATTGTGGGGTAGGCTCCGTTCTACTATTTACTACTGCTTATTTTTCTGGAAATGTGGAGGGGAAAATAAATTTGACATTGTTTAGAAACAAATACCGCATTGAATCCACCAGGTTGCCCGGGTATGATTATTCCCAACCGGGAGCTTATTTTGTTACCATTGTTACTCACAACCGTGAATGTTTTTTTGGGGATGTGGTTGATGGGGAGATGGTATTGAATAATTGCGGGAACATTGCCAAAAAATTTTGGTTGGAGATACCGGATCATTTTCCAAATGTAATATTAGATGAATTTGTTATCATGCCGAATCATGTGCATGGGATAATGATATTAATAGTAGAGACGCCCAAATTGGGCGTCTCTACCAAATTGGGCGTCTCTACAAACACAAATACAAATTTATTACCCAATAAAAAACGTCCAACGTTGGGCATAATCGTTAACCAATACAAACGAATTGTTACAATAAATTGCAAAAACCGCAATCAACATTTTCGCTGGCAGAGGCGTTTTTATGACCACATAATTCGCAATGAGCGATCGTTACATACAATACGTCAATACATTTACAACAATCCATTGAAATGGGAATTGGATAATGAAAATCCCGATAAAATATAATCCCCAAATTATTCGTCAGTGTGATACATATCGAATCATTACGAGTAGTATCTGTTTCTTGAGCGAGTCAAAGACACAAAGACATCAATTCTTATACTGATAACTTCAGGATGGACGAGCTATTTCATCCCCTCAGATCCTTAGATAAAAAAGCTCTGCTTTGGAATCAACAAATACATTAAGACACAAAATCACCAATGAGAAGCGACTATAAAATATATGATCCAGGAGGGGTCTATACGATCACATCCACAATTGTTGAGTGGATACCTATTTTCACTTCTAAACCCTATTTTGAAATATTGATTAATTCTATGCAGTTTTGTCAAACCCAGAAAAATTTAAAAATTTATGCATATGTAATCCTTTTGCTTGAATTTTATAAAAAGAAACACAAACGGGATAGTCAGTATCAGCTATGGCAGGAAGGATTTCATCCGCAACAGATAATGTCTGATGATATGTTTAGACAGAAGGTGAAATACATTCATTATAATCCGGTTAAGAGAGGCTATGTCGAATCACCGGAATACTGGTATTATAGTTCAGCAGGTGATTTTCTATTGAATCGGAGTGGTATAATACAACTTGATCCTGTTCCTTTGTAAGATGATAAGAAGCACAGCTTCTGTTTTAATTTGTGTCCCAAGTACAACTTGGGACACAGAATGAAAGATGAGAAATAGGATAAATCACTATCCTGCCGAATAAAAAGGCGTTCAGTCTTATCCTTCCCCTTTTCTCCTTGCATTTTTACTTGCTTGGGACTATATTTCAAAAAACCTGATTTTGTGCTAAAAACAAATCGAGTCATAGAAAAATTTGCCTCTGGAGAAGGTTTTTGGTTTTTAGCACGGATTTTTGGTAAGAATTTTAATTTCCCAACATGATATAAGGATTCTTCTTGATATGAAACGAATATGGATTGGTTTTGGACTTATTTTACTGTTTCTATCAGGCTGTGCAGTTCAACCACCTTCTCCCAGGAAAATAGAACCGAGAATTAAAGTTGGTCTTCTCTGGGGAATAGACTCAACAGAATTCTCTGTAGATGGTTCTTTCCGGATTACCAGTTACGATGGGACCTTTATTGCCAGGGGTGTTAGAGGAAAGAGATGGCGGGCAGAGGTAAAAACCACTGTACCGGGCAGACTTATTTATATGTTAGTTGCGGGTTCCATGAGCAGTAGGGCAACAGCAAAATCCGCGGCAAAGAAAATCAACAAGATGGGATTTAAAACCTTTATACAACCTGTTGGTGAGTTGCTTAGAATCGGGGGAAGAATTGTAAGTGACAACCGCTCTTATAGAATCTATATAAAAAAAGCTTTTGAGAATGAAGAAGCGGCAAAATCCTACAGAGATTCTATATGGAACAGACTGGAAACGTTTGTTGTACGTCAGGCAATACGTAAACCCAAAGGAAAAATCATTTTAACAAATCTTGATGATGGCCAGGAGTTTGAATCTTCCAGACCAATTCTAATCAAGGGAGCTTCAGTAACAATTTATAACGTACCGGTTGGGACAGGATATCACTGGGAGCATCTGGAAAACAGAACCTATCCTGAAACAATTTGTTTCCAGCTTGATAACGAAGGTAAGCTAACAGTAATTAACATTCTTCCTCTTGAAGAGTATCTTCAGGGAGTAGTACCTTCGGAAATGCCTGACAGTTTTCCTTTAGAGGCTTTGAAAGCACAGGCTGTTGCAGCCCGAAGTGAAGTTCTGGCCAAGTTTGGAATTGTTCACAGAACAGATCCTTTTGATGTCTGTGCTGACGTCCACTGTCAGGTATACAGCGGATTGTCGAGAAAAAGTCCATTAACTGACCGTGCTGTTCGAGAAACACGAGGACTCGTTCTCTGGGAGAAGGGAAAAGTATGTAATGCTGTCTACTCGGCTGTATGCGGGGGGCATGGGGAAGATGCTGACAAAGTGTGGGGAGGTCAACCTCAGTCCTATCTCCGCGGGGAATTTGATGGATCAGGAAGACTCAGGCGGTATGGTTCTCTTACAGATGAAAAGAATCTTAAAAGATGGATCGATGCTAATCCACCAGCTTACTGTAATACCTCTCTGGGCAAGGTCCCCAGAGCATTGGAATATACTAAAAAATATTTTCGCTGGGAAGTAAATTATACCCAGGAAGAATTGAAACAAATACTCGAAAAAAACACAGGCCAAAATATAGGATCAATTCTGGATTTAATTCCATTAGAGAGAGGTATTTCCGGACGTATTATTTTGTTGAGAGTCCTGGGAACTGAAGGAGAATTTACCATCAAAGGAGAGTTGAAAATTCGTAAGGCTTTCTCTAACAACACTCTCTGGAGTTCTTGTTTCTATGTGTCAAAAAAGAGAGGAAGGAACAGAATTCCTGAAGAGTTTATATTAAAAGGAGCTGGTTTTGGGCATGGGGTAGGGATGTGTCAGACTGGTGCAGCCGTGATGGCTTTGAGAGGGAGAAAATTCAACGAAATTTTGAAGCACTACTATAAAGGAGTTCACATCAAAAAGCTTTATTAAAATCCTGAACTTATTTAGTTAACTGCACTTTTGCACTTTTAGTATATAGAAGATATTACTTGTTTTTAATAAG
>CAYYPT010000102.1:0-4661 GCA_964473625.1 uncultured bacterium
TTCTCCAGCCTGCTGCTTCTAACAGTTTATCAATCTTTTGCCTTGCTTTTTCCTCTGGTTTCATATCATAGGTTTTCCTATATTCTTAAAATCATCTTAATATTATTTTTGTTTATCCTCACACCACTTCACCAACGATTAAAGGCTTTTCCCCACGTTCTTTCAACTCTTCCATCAAAAAGTCTACATTTTTTTCTTCAACAATAATAATAAATCCAATCCCAAGGTTAAATGTCCTCCGCATTTCTTCGTCTGCTACGTTTCCCTCCCTCTGGATGAGATTAAAAATAGGGGGGATGGTCCAGTTTCTCCAATGAATTTTTAAACTCAGTCCTTCAGGTAAAATCCGCTTTGTATTGCCTATAATTCCTCCGCCTGTTATGTGAGACATTCCTTTAATGTCAACTTTTTTTAGTATAGGATATACAGAGTTGAAGTAACATCTATGGACTTTAAGTAATTCATCACCCACTGTAGTACCAAGTTCTGTTATGTATGTGTCTGTGTTAAAACCTGCTTTCTCAAAGAGAACTTTTCTTGTCAGAGAATAACCGTTAGTATGAAGGCCATTAGAAGGCAATCCTACCAGGAGGTTTCCTTTTTTGATTAAACTTCCATCAATTATCCTGCTTTTCTCTACGAGTCCCACTATACATCCTGCCACATCGTACTCACCTTTTTGGTAAAAGCCAGGCATTTCAGCCATTTCTCCACCGATCAACGCACAATTTACCTGGCGGCATCCGCGAACCATTCCTGATATTAGTTCCTTTACTGTTTCAGGTTTTAATTTTCCTGTACCAACATAATCCAGAAAAAAGAGGGGTTTAGCACCTCCTACTAAAATATCATTTACACAATGATTAACCAGATCCTCTCCTACAGAATTGTGTACTCCCGTCATGAAAGCTACTTTTAACTTTGTTCCAACACCATCTATGGAAGAAACCAGAACAGGCTCCTTATATTCTTCAGATTCCAGACTATAGAATCCTCCAAATTTTCCAATATCAGTCAGTACCTGTGGTGTAAAAGTGGATCGAACCAGTTCTTTAATTTTAGCAACTGCTTCTTCTCCTGCAGCAATGTCTACACCAGCCTCTTTATAACTTATTTTTTTGCTCATATTTTTTTACCTGCTTTTTATATTTTTCTCTTACCCGATGGAAAAAATCTAAGGCTGTATCTGTCTTGTAGTCTGGATATGTCCACTCTGAAGCACGAAATTGACCTTTCCAGAACCGAAGTTGAACATCCCCATAAATTCCCTCTCCAATATATATTCTATGCGAAAAATCCTTTGTTGAAGCTAAGACTAATTTCGCACTGTTAATATACCCTGGGTCCAGATTTATTTTTCTTTTTCCCTCGATAGCCCATAATTCTTCTATTTTGTTTGTTTTTATTTTTATCGATGCTAAACTGCCCGGATCGACTAAATCTACAAAACTTAAAAATATCTTTTTAAGTTCGGTTCCCATTTCTTCTCTGTAATAATCTGTAAAAGATGAAAAATCAAAAGGTAGGGTTTGATCTTCTATGCTTCCCAAGATTTTTTCCATCTCTGAGATAACTGCTGAGAGAACAATATCACTGGCAAATGTGATGCCACATATCGGTTTAGCAAGTTTTGGTTTCTGGAGAATGCCCATTATTGTTCTTCTAAAGTTTTAGGTAGTGTTTTTAATATCGAAAATTCATAGAAGAATGTCAAGAGAATTTCATGTAATATATTGGTTTTCAAAAATAGAAAACAAATATCTTGACAATAAATTCCAGATTTATTATATTAAAAAGCTTTATTTAATCAATAGGAGGATAAAATAGCGTGAAGACTGTTGTTCCAAAAGTTAATGATGTTGAGAAAAAATGGTATCTCATCGATGGTAAAGATCAAATTCTGGGACGTTTAGCGAGCCAGATTGCAATTTTGCTGCGTGGCAAACATAAACCACAATTCACCCCTCATCTGGATGTTGGGGATCATGTTGTTGTTATTAATGCCGACAAAATTAAACTAACAGGACGGAAACTTTCTCAAAAGGTCTATACCAGATATACTGGTTATCCCGGGGGATTGAGACATGGTTATTTAGCAAAACTTCTACATAACCGACCCGAATGGGTTCTTTTTCACGCTGTTAAGGGAATGTTGCCCAAAAATAGACTCGGCAGAAAAATGATTAAGAAACTCCGTGTTTATGCAGGATCAGATCATCCGCATCAGGCACAACAGCCCGAGGCTTTACCTAATAATTTGAGGAGGATATGAAAGAAACAAGTTATTACGCTACAGGAAGAAGAAAAGAATCAGTTGCACGTGTCTGGCTGAGCCGCGGCTCCGGACGTTTTGAAGTAAATAAAAAGGAGCTCTTGTCCTATTTTCGGCGGCCTACTCTGGAAATGATTATTCATCAGCCATTTGCTGTGACAGATACTGAAGGTCAATATGATGTGAAAGCTACGGTTAAAGGGGGCGGGCTTTCAGGACAGGCCGGAGCAATAGTACTCGGCATTGCCAGAGCACTTCTTCAATATAATAAAGATTTTAAAAAACCTCTCAGGAAAGCAGGATTTCTCACACGGGATCCGAGAGAAAAGGAACGGAAAAAGTACGGACAACCTGGTGCCCGGAAGAGATTCCAGTTTTCCAAACGTTAGTTTGCAGTTTTTTTAAAACACACATTCCCGGATTTTCAAGAGGGTGCCGAGAAATCAGAGCGGTTTCTCGGTTTTTTGGAAAGAAGAAGGGAATGGAGGAATAACCCTAAGTTTGAAAGGAGTTTTTTTCATGCCTGATATTACTCTGCAGCAGCTTCTAATGGCCGGCGCCCATTTTGGACATTTAACACGACGCTGGAACCCCAAAATGAAGCCCTACATTTTTATGGAACGCAATGGTATCTACATTATTGATCTTAACAAAACTTTGTCCAATCTTTTACAAGCCTGTGAAGCCATTACTAAAATTGTTCAGAGTGGGGAGAAAATTTTATTTGTGGGAACCAAAAAACAGGCTAAGGACATTATTAGAATCGAAGCAGAACGATGTAGTATGCCCTATGTTACTGAAAGATGGTTGGGTGGAATGTTAACCAATTTTAGCACTATTAAGAAAAGTATAAAACATTTGAAAAATCTAGAAAAAATGGCAGTGGATGGTACATACGATAACATCACGAAGAAAGAAATTCTGCGCATAGAAAGAAAAAAAGAGAAATTGGAGAAGAGTCTGGGTGGTATTAAAGATATGAATCGACTCCCAGGAGGGGTATTCATACTCGATACGAAAAAGGAAGCAATAGCTGTGGCTGAAGCAAATAAATTAGATATTCCTGTTTTTGGCGTTGTTGATACTAACAGTGATCCAGATCCTATCGATTATCCAATTCCTGCCAATGATGATGCATTTAAGTCCATCAGTTTAATTGTCCACACTATTGCTGACGCTGTCTTAGAAGGAAAATTTAAAGAGGAAATGACGCAGGCTGAATCTGATCAGCAGGAAGAATCTTCTGCAGTGTCTACACAAGAAACAGTGAGTAATAATAAAGCGTAAGGAGTTCATTTATGACGACTGTATCTGCGGTGGAAGTTAAAAAGCTTCGAGACCTGACAGGAGCAGGGATGATGGATTGTAAATCCGCTCTTGTTGAAACAAATGGAGATATTGATAAAGCTGTTGAATACTTAAGAAAAAAAGGTATAGCTTCAGCGCAGAAAAGGGAAGGTAGGGAGGTTAAAGAAGGAGTAATTACGGCTTATGTCCATCCCGGGAGTAGATTGGGAGTGCTGGTTGAATTAAATTGTGAGACCGATTTTGTAGCCAAGACAGAAGATTTTCAAAAACTGGCTAAGGATATAGCTATGCAAATTGCTGCTACTAATCCTGTAGCAATTAATAGAGAAGATATTCCTAAAGAAACTATAGAGAAAGAACTGGATATATATAGAACTCAGGTTCAAAATCAGAATAAACCTGAAAATGTAGTAGAAAAAATTATTCAAGGAAAATTAGAAAAGTATTATCAGGAAGTTGTACTTACCGAGCAGAATTTTGTGAAAGATCCTAACAAAACAGTTAAAGAGTACCTTTTAGAAGTTTCCGGTAAGTTGGGAGAGCATATTTCTATCAGGCGCTTTGTGCGTTTCCAATTAGGTGAATAACCATGGCATATGAGACTCGTATAAAACTCTACAGGGAAATTGAGGAAAAACGAAAACGTCCATTAATATCCTATTTTACTAGTTTACGCCCTAACGCTTCTGCACAGATGGCATCAGATGTGATATCAGAATTTGCTAAGCAGATCATAGAAATTCCTAAGACAAAGAAAGAAATAGATATTTTAATTGTTAGTTCTGGGGGCGATCCTACTGTTGCGTGGCGAATAATCAGTATGCTGCGAGAACGGTTTGAGAAAGTGGGTGTTTTAGTGCCATATGCGGCATATAGTGCTGCAACACTTTTAGCTTTGGGTGCTAATGAAATTATAATGCATCCATTTTCTAATTTGGGTCCCGTTGATCCACAGCTTACTTACGTAAAAAGAGGTGAAAAAGGTAGTGAAGAAAAAATCCAATTTGGAGCTGAGGATTTAAGGCATTTTCTTGATTTTGTAAAAACAGATGTTGGTATATCTGATCAAGAACAACTTGAG
>CAYYPT010000102.1:4761-9209 GCA_964473625.1 uncultured bacterium
AGTTTACACATGGATGATCAAAGTAAAGTCAAAGCGATTGCAGAGGCTTTGAATAAATCGTTCTATCATCATGGTTACCCTCTGGGTAGAAAAGAAGCCAAAGAAATTGGATTGCCTGTGACCGAATCCGATCGGGAGTTGGAAAGTTTAATGTGGCAAGTATGGCAAGATGTGGAAAAAGAGATGGAATGTAATAAACCATTTAATCCCTTAGAAATTGTTTTATCCGACCCAAAAACGTCCCAATTAATTGGTCCAGTGCCTCAAGTACAATTGCCTCCTAATCTTCCACCGCAGGTATTACAAAAGGCGATTAATCAAATATTGCAACAAATTGCAATAGTACAGGTAGATCCTGTAGATTATGAGCTATTTTTGGCGGCGCTTGAGAGTGTAAGGTGCAGAAGTGAATTCAGAGTAAGGGGGAAAATAAGTGGGACAAGATTGCCAGATATGAATATTGCCGTAAATGTTGTAAAAACAGGAAGTGGCTGGAAATTTTATAAAATGCAAATAAGGGAATGAGGATAATGATTGATAAAAAAACATATGAACCTATCACCGAAGAGGGCTTACTGAAATCTCTGGGTCCGTTTAGAATCGTAGTAAGTGATAAATCTATCGCAGGAATAAATCGGCCACAAGAAGAAATTAATAAGCCGTTCACTGTGGGAGAGAATTTAATATACGGTGATAAAATAAAAGGATAATACATGGAAAACCAACCTGCCAAGGGGGTGCCGGTTTATAATCGTATACTTTTGAAGCTCAGTGGGGAGGCTCTACGGGTAAATAGACGTCTTGAAATTGATCCAGAAGTTGTTCGTAAGATCGCTGAGGAGATTCAGAGTGTTAAAAAACTCGGTGTAGAAATTGGGATAGTGGTTGGTGGGGGTAACATTTTCAGAGGGCTTTCTGCAAGTATTCGTGGAATGGACCGTGTTGCTGCTGATCACATGGGGATGCTGGCTACAATGATAAATTCACTGGCACTTCAGGATTTTCTTGAACGGAACGGAATACCAACGCGAGTAATGTCTGCTATCCGGGTAGAAGCAATGGCAGAGCCGTACATAAGGAGACGGGCAATTGGTCATTTGAGTAAAGGAAGAATCGTAATCTTTGCCGCCGGGACCGGAAATCCGTATTTTACTACTGATACTGCTGCTGCTCTTCGAGCTATTGAGATTGGAGCCGATGCAATTCTTAAAGGTACGAAGGTTGATGGGGTGTATAGTGCTGACCCAGAAAAGGAAAAAAATGCTGTTAAATTTAATGAGATTTCTTATTCTGAGGTTATTGAAAAAGAACTTCAAGTAATGGATGCAACGGCTGTTACTCTTTGTAAAGAAAATAATATTCCCATTGTTGTTTTTAAGCTGTTGGCAAAAGGAAACTTAGAAAAAGTTATTTTGGGAGAGGAGATAGGAACTATTGTTCGAGGAGAAACCAATGATTGAAGAAGCTATCCAAGATGCCAGAGAGCGTATGGAGAAAACTCTGGTTAACACAAAATCAGAATTGGGGAAAATCCGAACAGGAAGGGCGAGTCTTTCTCTTCTCGATACAGTAAAAGTAAATTACTACGGTAGTGTTGTTCCTCTAAAACAAGTGGCTAATCTTAGTGTGCCTGAACCTCGTCTTATTACAATTCAACCCTGGGAACGTAATCTGCTTGGTGAAATTGAAAAAGCAATTCTTAAAGCTGATCTTGGAATTACGCCAAATAATGATGGTCGCATTATCCGGTTACCCATTCCAGAATTAACAGAGGAAAGACGTAAAGAGATTGTTCGGCTTGTCCATCAATTGGGTGAAGAAGGGCGAATTGCTATTCGAAATATAAGAAGAGATGTTCTTGATCGTTTAAAAAAAGCTCAGAAAGCACATCAAATTTCAGAGGATGAAGAATATAACGCTGGTATTGATATCCAAGATTTAACTGACAAATATATAAAGAAAATTGATGAGGCGATTAATGCCAAAGAATCAGAAATTATGGAAGTATAAATATAAAAATGGAAATCAATGAGACTGACAGAAGTATTTACATTGCAAATGCTAGAAAGATTGTACTTAAGCTGGGGACAAAAGTTTTATTAAGTCATTATAAGGATGTTAATACAAAACGGATTAATCAACTAATTCAGGATGTTGTTTATTTCAAACAAAAGGGCTATACTTTTTCTATTGTAACATCAGGCGCAATAGGATTTGGTATGAATCTTCTCGGGATTGAGAAACGTCCTACAGCACTGAAAAAGATTCAGGCTCTGGCCTCTATTGGTCAGAGCCTTCTTATGGAAAAATGGACTACTTTTTTCCATGAAAATGGTGTGAGGGTGGGACAGATACTTTTGACTTACGACATCATTGAAAATAGAAAACGTTTTCTCTATGCAAGAGATTGCTTCAATGCTTTATTTGAGTACGATGCGGTTCCGATTGTCAATGAAAATGATAGTGTGGCAGTTGATGAATTAAAATTTGGAGATAACGATACTCTGTCTGCTTTAACAGCAAATCTTATTGACGCAGACTTACTGGTTCTGTTTACAGATACAGATGGTGTATTTACCAAGAATCCATATAAGCATAGAGATGCAGAATATATAAAATATATTAAAGAGATCAACGATGAATTTCTCCGGGTTACTGAGGACAAAGAGGATGAACTTTCGACAGGTGGAATGAAATCCAAGTTAATGGCGGCACGTTTGGCTGCTGAGAGTGGGACCAGTGTGGTTATTACAAATGGGTATAATCCAAAGCTGAGGGCAATCCTTGAGGGGAAAGAAATTGGTACTTTTATTAAACCAAAGCCAACCTATACAAAAAAGCGGAAGAGGTGGATTTTTTTTAATCAAAGAATAAAGGGTAAAATTATTGTTGACAGAGGGGCAGAAGAGGCATTAGTCAATCATTCAAAGAGTCTTCTTCCAGGAGGAGTTGTCAGAACTGAAAAAGATTTTTATGAAGGAAGCATTGTAGGAATATTTAATATAGATAATAAAATGATAGGAAAAGGTATAACTTACTATTCCAGTAAAGATATTGCAGAAATCAAAGGCAAAAAGACATCTCAGATAAGAAGCATAATGGGTAAAGATTATTATGATGAGATAATTCATCGGGATAACATGGTTATTTTTTTGAGAGATTGATATATGTTTTCTATCAAGGATACAGCTTTAAAAACCAACCTTGCTTACAGAGAATTTCTTAAAAAAGGTTCCACAAAACTAAAAAATGAGATACTGAAAACAATTGGTTCCATGATCTATGAAAACCGTCAATTCATTATTGATGAGAATAGTAAAGATCTTGAGAATGCTGAAAAAGCAGGAGTCTCAAAAGCATTTCTTGACCGGTTAGCTCTGGATGATAAAAGATTAGAAGGAATGCGAAAGGCATGCGAGGAGATAACTGCTTTGCCCGATCCCGTAGGAAAAGTTTACGACATGGTGGTTCGTCCTCAGGGATTCAGAGTGGGTAAAATGAGGGTACCTATAGGAGTTATTGGAATTATTTACGAAGCCAGACCGAATGTGACCATTGAAGCTGCCGCTCTCTGTTTGAAATCCGGTAATGGTGTTATTTTACGAGGGGGAACCAATGCCTATAATTCTAATATGGCACTGGCTAAAATTTTAAAGCAGGCTCTGAATAAACATAAAGTAAGCGAAGCATTAGTTTCTTATATTGAGTCCAGAGATAGAGAAGCAGTGGATGAGATGGTGGTGCAGGATGATTTCATTCATCTTATTATCCCAAGAGGTGGTGAAGGACTTATCAGAAGTGTAGTGGAAAAATCGAAGATTCCTGTGCTGAAGCATTACAAAGGAGTATGTCATATTTATGTTCACTCAAAAGCTGATCTTGAAATGGCACTCAAGATAATACTTAATGCAAAAGTACAGAGACCTGCGGTATGTAATTCCATGGAAACATTGCTGGTGGACAAAGAGATAGCTTCTTCTTTTTTGCCAATGGTGTTAAAAGAACTCCAGAAACAGGGCGTAGAAATAAGAGGATGTAAAAAGACTATTTCTCTATATAGTGAGGATGTAAAGCTTGCTTCTGATGAAGATTACTATGCTGAATTTCTTGATTTGATCCTTGCTGTGAGGGTAGTTGATAATGTTGATGAGGCTATTGAACATATTAATCATTATGGTTCTGGTCATACTGATGCTATCATAACTGATGATATAAAGACTGCTAATGGATTTATTAATAATGTAGATAGTGCCTCGGTAATGGTTAATGCTTCCACAAGGCTTTCGGATGGTGGAGTTTATGGTCTTGGTGCTGAAATCGGGATTTCTACCGATAGACTTCACGCACGTGGGCCAATGGGATTGGAAGAATTGACAACATACAAGTGGATTGTACTGGGTGAGGGGCACATTAGAAACTGAGGTTTATTTTCAATGAATCGCTTCCGA
>CAYYPT010000103.1:0-9202 GCA_964473625.1 uncultured bacterium
ATCATGCTTCTTCTTTCCTGAAAAACAGTTCTGATTTTGGCATAATCAAAAACCATGTTTATGAAGAATATCAGAAAAAGCAAAATTATGTATCCTATAATTTTTGCTGTTACCTGAAGAGGTTCTGAATCGGGTGAAATCCCTTTTATAAAACTACTTATTCCCTTACTGAGCAGGAAAGCAATAATCAAAAATGGTATAGAGAGAAGAAAAAGTCTGAAAAACCTGCCAAAATATTTCCCACTGCTTCCGAAAAATAGAGTTGCCGAATATTCGTTGTCTTCTTTTATAAAACATCCTATGATGCCACCATTGAGGAAAATAGAACTCAGTAAATAGATAATTCCTATAATAAAAAGTAGTTTTATCTCTACTGAAACTGTTTCTGAATGATGAGCAAGAAATTCAAAGAAAACATTGGCTCCATTGCCTTTTAGTACTTCTTGCCCTATGAGGCTATGACCGATCATTTTGTTTATCTCTGAGCGTATAGGTATGATAAGAGTAACAGCAAATATTACCTGAATGCCAAAAATGACAAACCACATTTTTTTATTGTGGTTTACTCTATTTATTGATGTTGAAAATATTCTTGCAATTCCCATCTTTTTGTCTCCTTAAGAAATCAACCAAAAAAGCCAATGAAATGAAGTATAGTTTCAAACCAGTAAAAGAATCTTGTACAGATGTAGGCGACAGGCTTTATTCTTGTCTTGACTGTTTTGCTATTATTAGAAAAGTTTGAGTCCAGAACAAGTTTGTGGTCAGGATCTACTGTGGCAAAAACCAATCTGGCAGGTTTCCAGAATTCGTATTTTATCCATCGTTCTTTTCCATCCCAGACCTCGCGGACACTGTCGCCGTTTGCAAATACAACAAGAATTTCGACAGGAATAATTACTTCTCCTTTCCTGTATATTTTTACAACCGATTTAAAAAGTTCAGACTGTTTTTTCTCTGTTGTATCTCTGATAGCATTCTTTGAGGTATCTTTATTCAATTCTGGTAATGTTACTTTTATCCCGTTTCTGTCAAAAACGCCAATAGGTTTTTTCTCTTTCCCTGTCCAGACTGATGCTACTGTGTAATCAAGTTCGTTGGTCCCTTTCAGAATTTGATCAAAGTACCAGTTGTAATCTTTTCCAGTAACCTCGTTGACAACATCAATGAAATCCTGAGAATGAGGATGCTTGAATTTCCATCGCTGGAAAAAAGTTTTCATAATTCGATTCATTGTTTCCTCTCCCACAAGGTTTTCCAGAGTAAGAAGCATGAGAGCAGGTTTTGCATATGAAAATGTACTATAACCGCCGCCGATATACGTCCATGCGTTTCTCAGGATTTTATCCTTTTTGGGATTTTGAATATAGGGGAGTCGTTGTTGTTCTATTTCACCCCAGTGTATGCCGAGAAAATCGAACATAGAAGTTTCTTTCCCATAGTATTTGTCCATGATCTTGAGTTCTGAATAGCTGTTTATTCCTTCATCCAGCCATGCTTCTTCAAACTCATTGTTTCCTTCCATGCCGTACCAGTAGTTATGGCCAAACTCATGCACTGTTATCATTTCTGGTATTCGTATTCCTTTTGGTAATCTCCAGTAAGTTCCTCCTGTAATAAAAGTCATGTATTCCATGCCTCCCACTCCCATACATCCTGTAGGAGGATCCACGACTGTTATATTTGGGAAGGGATATTTGCCAACCCATTCTGGAAAAAAGTCAATATCATTTTTTACAGCATTCATGTACCGTTTTACAGAAGATGCATGGTCTTTATCATAGAGCAGTCTGATTTTTATACCACGGTATTTTTCCTCCGCTGTTTTGAAATAAGGCCATGCAGTCCAGGCAAAATCATGTACATCTTCAGCTCTAAAATATAAAGTCTTTGTGGGATCTGTTTCTACTGTCTTTTGTAGAACTCCCGTAGCACCTACAATGTATTCCTTTGGAACAGTAATTTCGACATCGTAAACTCCGTAGTCAGCAAAGAATTCACTGTGGGCATGGAACTGATGACAATTCCACGCTCCATCAATGTAAACTCCTATTTTCGGAAACCACTGGGCTGCAAAAAAGAAATCCTTGTAGTACCCATTTCGTCTGTATACACGGGGAAGTTGTGTAGTAAAATCGATTTCCACCTGAATAGTTTTGCCTGGGGCAAGTGACTTTGGCAGTGAAACCTGCATCACCGTTTGATCTTCTTTATTGTTATCGTCGGGATGGATAAATTTCATGGTTCTTGTAATATCTTTTCCTCCAACGATTTTAATACTGTTTACATCAATCCAACCCCATGCTCGTTTTTTGGCCAGAATCCCTGCGTTTCCACCCTGTTCACGGATAAACGTAGAGCGATTGTTTTTAAATGCATTCATGTAGAGGTGAAACTGAAGTTCTCTGATGACATCTTTCGAGATGTTTCTCCACGTCAATATTTCGTGGCCGTGTATCTGTTTTTTCTCTACATCCAGAGAAACATTCATTTTATAATTTGCGTTTCTCGGGCTGAGAGGTTTTTTGAAAATAATTTGGCCTGCTACAGATTGTGTTAACATTACAATGAGACTGGTGGTCAATAGATATTTTTTCATTTAAATACCCTCCAGTGTGTTATTTTTTTAACAGTGCTGCAAAACTCCTATATGCAGCAACAACAATTAGAATAAACCCTAATCCGTAATTAATTATTTTTTTAAAAGATGAGGCAGAATACTTTTGAAAGTAGCGGTAAAATCCTTGATGAGATTTCCATATCATGGGTATTTGATTTGCATAAACACTGGCTCCCTTTTGGTGCTCTATCTGTGCTATAGGGAAAAAGAATACTTTCCAGCCCTTTAACCAGAATCTGCGACACCAGTCAACGTCGTTAAAAAACATGGTGAATTGTTCATCCATAAATCCAACATCATCCAGTGCTTTTCTGTGTGTCATTAAACACGTAGCTTCGGGTTGATCTACTTCTCTTTCTTCTTTGTGGTTAAAGTCTGCCATTTTCCAGCGAGATAAAAATACCGATGGGAAAAGTCTGGGCAAGCCGGTGAGTTCTATTAATACATCTTTGTATGTAGGGAAACGACGACAGGAATGCAGAATTTCACCTTTTGCGCTAACAAGCTGAGGGGCAACCATGCCTGCTTCAGGATGTGTTTTTAGAAAATTCATCATTGTTTCCAGGGCACCGGGAAGGATCTTTGTATCGGGTCCCAGAAGTAAAACATAATCGCCCCGACTTAGTGATAATCCTTGATTAACTCCCATTGCGTACCCTCGGTTGGTATTATTCCATAACGTTGTTGCAGGAAATTCAGGTAACCTGTGAGAGAAGTTTTGAATTCTCTCTTTTGTACGATCTTTTGAGTTATTGTCAATTAGAAGAATTTCCATGGGAACTGTGTGCCATGGAAGAGAAGATAAACAAGAGATAATTTCTTTTTCGTTATTGTATGTGACTATTATTATAGAGAGGACAATTTTTTTCACCTATTGTGAGGAAGATTCTTTTAGTTTTCTTTTTAACTCTTCTATTTTTTCTTCATATTGTTTTTCACCGGGTTTCTTTCCTAATAATGTTTCATAAACTTTTATAGCTTTTGCATATTGCCCCTGGGCAGCATATATTTCTCCCAGTGTTGGACTTACGATTTGTTTCTCTTTTTTCTTCCTCCCATCAGAAAAGGTTTCATCTTTGCTGGTTCTCTCTTCGGACTTTTCCTCTGAAGTGGGCAAGGACAAGTCCTCTTTATTATCCTCAGTTGTCTGGACAGGTTCAATAATAGAAACAGGGGATTCTGATTCTTCTTTTGGCGGTTCTTCTCGAGATTTTTCCTGAGCAGAAGGGGAGGTTTCAGTTTCGTATTTTTCCGGTACCACATCTTCTTCAAAAAATAAGGGAGTTTCTTCGGTCTCTTCTGTTTCTTCCTCTTTCACTGTTTCTTTCTCTTCTGCCGTTTCTTTTTCTTCTAAGAAAGTAGATGAAGATTCTTGCTGAGATTTATTTTCTGCTTCTATTTCTGAAAAATCGAAGAAAAATTCTTCTTCCTCTTTCTTTTCATCTTGTTCTTCTGTTTTTTCTGGTGCTAATGTTCCCGATGTTTCCTGTTCAGGAACTGATTCAGAGTCTTTTTCAGGGAGGGCTTTTTCTAACTCTTCTGTCCAGCTTTCCACTATTTCATTTTCGACAGACTCTTCACCTTTCTCAGTCACAGAAAGAAAATCGTTATCCTCTTCTTCCACTATCTCTTGCTGTTCTGTAATTTCTCTCTGTAATTCATCCTCGGAAGAAAGTGCTTCCACCAGTTGGCGAATTTTTTCTTCCATAGGATCAATTTTGAGAATATCCCTGTAATGTAATATAGCTTTATTTTCCCACCCCAGCTTTGTCATTAAATCCCCAAGAAGTTTATGGGCAGATAGATATTGTTTATCATACGATAAAACCTTCTTAAGCTCTTCCTCTGCTTTTTCGTAGTTTCCATTGGCAATATATGCCTTACCAAGAACAAGATTGCCTGTTATATAAGAGGGATTGTGTTGTAAGCCTTCTTTGCAGAGCTCAATTGCTTCATCAATCCGCCCTTCTTTTAGATAAAAATCCGCAAGCTGGGCAAAAAGAAGAGAATGCGGATTATTCTTGATACGAGCTTCAAGAGTTTGGATAATTTTTCCAAAAGCCATAGCGTAACCTATTTTTTAAAATAAGCACTATTAAAAAATATATAAAAAAAATAGCAAATCGCAAGATGTTTTTTAACAAAGTTGTGTACCTCTCAGAATAATATAGAAAATAATATTTAAAAAGATAAAGAGTTAAACGCCCAAAATTTTCTTGCATAGCCATTACAATTTTTGTATTTTTTTACATGTAACTTTATTTTTAAATAAAGGGGAAACTTTTTATGGAAAGAACCTTAATTGAATTGTTTCGTCGGAGTGTTCAGCAGTATCCTGATAATCCTATGATCTGGGAAAAACAGGATGGAGGATATCGATCTACTTCGTATCGTACTTCGTTTGAAATAGTTGCTGAAACTGCTGCAGGTCTTATTGAAATGGGATTAAAAAAGGGAGATAGAATCGTCCTGCTTTCGGAAGGTCGAAATGATTGGGTTTTTTCAGAACTCGCGATCCTCTTTGCAGGAGGAATTAATGTCCCTCTCTCTGTAAAACTCAAAGAACCTGCAGAATTACGATTCCGTTTTACTCATTCAGGTTCCCGATATGCTATAGTATCAGGTAAAGAGCTTCCGAAAATCATTGCTATTAAAAGAGATCTCCCAGAACTGGAAAAAATTATTGTTCTTGACCCATTTGAAATAAAAGACCCCGATCTTATAGAAATGAAAAAAATTAGAGCAAAGGGCAAAGAATTCTTGAGAAAGAATCAGGATGTCTTTGAAAAACGCTGGAAATCCGTGAAAGAAAATGATCCTGCGAATATCTGCTATACATCTGGGACAACTGCAGACCCTAAGGGTATTGTCCTCACCCATAGAAACTATACTGCAAATGTAGAACAAGCAAGGGCTCTCTACGATATTCCGGAATTTTATATCTCTCTTCTTATTCTTCCCTGGGACCATTCTTTTGCTCACACATGCGGAATCTATACCCTGATGTCTGCAGGCGCCAGTATGGCCTCAGTGGAAACGGGTAAAACGCTTATTGAAACCACGAAGAATATTGGTAAAAATATTAAAGAGATTAAGCCACATTTTATCCTAAGTGTGCCTGCCCTTTCTGACAGCTTTAAGCGAAATATTGAACGAGGAATTGCAGCCAAAGGGAAAAAGGTTGAAAAACTTTTCAAGAAGGGTTTGAAAGTGGCTTATGCTTATCAAGGAGATGGTTTTCGCAATGGAAAATGGCACGGCAATCGACTTCTCGGCCCTCTTTATTCTTTGTTTGAAAAAACCCTTTTTTCAAAAATACGTGAGGAATTTGGCGGACGGTTGAAGTTTTTTGTAGGCGGCGGAGCACTTCTGGATATTGAATATCAGCGTTTTTTTACTGCACTTGGGATTCCAATTTACCAGGGTTACGGACTTACTGAAGCTGCACCGGTTATTTCCGCCAATCACCCTGGAAACCAGAAAATGGGAACTTCCGGTCCAGTAGTACCCAATCTAAACATAAAAATTTGTGATGAAAATGGTAATGCTTTGACTAATGGTGAAAAGGGAGAAATAGTAGTTAAGGGCGAGAATGTAATGAAGGAATACTGGCGCAATCCTCAAGCTACAGCAAAGAGTCTCCGTGACGGCTGGCTTTTTACAGGCGACATGGGATATATTGATAATGAGGGCTATCTTGTTGTTCTCGGACGATTCAAAAGTTTACTCATTGCAGATGACGGAGAGAAATTCAGCCCTGAGGGTATAGAAGAACATCTCATCAGCCATTGCCCCTATATCAATCAGATTATGCTTTATAACAACCAGAAACCATATACCACCGCACTGATTGTACCTAATAAATCAGCTGTTCTGTCCGAGCTCAAAAAACAAGGCCTTACTCACAATAGCAAAGAAGGTCAGGAAATGATTATAGAACTTTTTGTGAAGGCTGTAAAAAAATATAAAACTGATTCAAAGTTAAAATCACTTTTCCCTGGAAAGTGGCTGCCTACTACCTTTGCCCTTCTGGGAGAACCGTTCACAGAGGCAAATCGTTTCTTGAATTCTACATTAAAAATGGTACGCTGGCGAATTGTGCAGTACTATAAAGATCGCATTGAATACATGTACACACCAGAAGGGAAAAATCCTTTCAATTCTCAGAACAGAACTATCATTAATCGAATGAGTGAAGAAGAATAAAGAACCAAGTTCAAAAGTATGACTTTAAGAAAGTGTCGCTTGATCGTTGTGGAAATAAGCGAAACAGTTTCTGCAACCAATAGACGCAATTAATCATCTCAACGTGAAACACATGTTTTTCTGTTCCATTACCCTTACTCTATGGAATTAACCCCTTAGGGTTTCACACGATCGCCCAGTATATCTATGCTGGGCGAGCTCCTTCTAAATTTTCAGTCTTTACATAAACTACACTTCTGCAAGTTTTTTCAGGCAAGATAAATTCCGAAGATAATCAAAACGCTGATGGGCAAAAGATTCTTCGGTGTGCCAATAAATCGGCACACCTCAGAAAGACATACACTCTTTCTCATTCCGAGTGAAACAAGGAATCTAATTCTCGTGCGGGTTCAGGTTTTTCACGCAAAGCATGCAGACCGCAAAAGGTTCTAAACTTTGGCAAAAATGTCAAACCTACTTCATAACGATAAATTCGAAATCCTAATATCAAAATTCTAAACAAATTCAAATATCGAATGACAAAAACCCAAAAATAGGATTGTGGGCATTTGAATTTAGAATTTTGGATTTGTTTAGAATTTAGGATTTCGTGCTTAAAATTTTCCTATGATTCCACAGGATACATATCCTGTGCGATCGGTACAAAAAAGCGATACCCCATTTTTCTAATTTTCCCCTTGCATCTTTACCACAAATTTATTAGAATCTACTGTTAGCTTACCACAGGAAAACCATAGATGAAAAACCTACCAGTGAAATTCTTAGCTGCTCTGGCAGCATCACTCCCGTTCTTTCTTGGAATAAAGCCTGCTTCAGCACAAGGGCTTGAGGCAAGGCTCTTGAAAGGAGAAGCGATTAAGCCAAAGGCAAAAATTTCTCGGATGATAAAGCAAGAAAAAGGAATATATAATTTCTCTGGAACAATAACAGATGTTCTTAACGGAACTCCTATAAGCGATGCTGAGTTAACCTTCATAAGCCCTGAGCAGGTTGAATACAGCGGAATATTTACAGATGGCAATGGAGACTATACAACCAGCATTAATACTTATGTTGATACTAATTCTGATAATGTGCTAAACAGTGTTGCAATAACCAATGCCTTTCCCACTCCGACTGCCGGAAGAACAGGGTTTTATGTGAATATTCCCCATAACATGAATGTAAGTGTGAATGTTTACGATGTAAGGGGAAGAGAGGTTGACGGTGTTCTGGAAGAGCCAATGAATGGAAGAATACAGAGAGGACAATATCTGCAGAAAGTAAACATGAGGGGCAAGGCAGCTGGAATGTATTTCATAAGGGTTGTTACAGATGACGGAATATTGGAAAGCAACAAATTTATCTATGTGCCGGGAGCACAAAATGAGTTCATAGGAATAGGGAATCCTCCTGCTAATCCTGCACTCTGGAAAACACTGCGGAAAGCAGATAATCAGACGCCGGAGACATGGATACTCAGGATAAGGAAAGAAGGCAGTTATTATGACAGGGAGACTCCTATCTATGTTAATGAAGGAGACAATATTATTAACGAGAGCATGCTGCCAGACAGCTTTGATTTGGAGTTCTTTGATGAATGTACCGGGAGGAAAGAAGTAAATGGAAAGTATAGAGGAACATGGAGATGGATGCAAAGCCCAAAGCTTTACATCATTGACGGGCCTCTTGAAGGCTATTCGCGTTTCCAGACTCCCACCCAGCAGGAAATAGATGATGTCATTGCAACATGGAAGTCATTCAAGGATTACACAAACGGCTTCATCAATGTAACAGACGATGACATTTACATTGGCCATGACATAAACGATGAAAAATTTAAGGAAGCAGTGAAGCAAATCTTCAATGGAGACATAGAACCAGATACAAGCAACGGCAAAAGATGGAACATTGCATTATGGACAGACAAGGTAGGCTCAGGAGACCACGGCGAATATGTGGAAGACGCTGTTATAAAGGGCGCAGTGCAAAGGTACAACACAGGTTATGCAGGAAAAACAATAATAGACATAGAAGCATCGCAAAGCATTGGCTTTCCCATAGACCCTTCAGATCCAAAAAAAAGGTATGACTATGGATTTACTGATTTATACAAGCAGTGCATGAAATACAACTACAGCAGAACACCTAATACTGTATCTCCTGACAGAAGCACTAGAGCAATCAATAAGGAAAACAATCAATAAGGCACTATGGAATCCCAGTAATACACATCTTTTTCTCCATGCCTTTCAGGGAAATAACAGCATGCTTTCATTGCAGTTGGGTTAATACACCAAGGAATAGCTCCTCACCAGAGGCTTTGAGGCCCATTAGGGTTATAATTAGTCGCCACTGAAAAAATCATGTTTATGAGAGTGAATATTGGAAATTTGG
>CAYYPT010000104.1:0-9198 GCA_964473625.1 uncultured bacterium
AACTTCTTTACTTCGATGAAATTCCACCCAAGGTAACAATCAACGAGGCTATTGATCTAGCCAAAAAATACAGCACAAAAGATAGTGGGCGATTCGTAAATGGCGTTCTGGATTCTCTTTATAAGAAATTGCTGAGGAAGGGAAATGATAGATAGAATGAGTGGGGGAAGTATTTCGGGTTTTCTTTATCCCAGAGTTTAGGAGTTATATTTGCCAGAAAGATAGCGTAGTGAGATAGTAAGATAGGAGATGCAAAATTCTAACGAGGAAGGTTTATTGTATGGAAACAGTTTTAGAGAAAAAAAATATAGATAAAAGTTGGGATTTTGAAGACGCAAATACCAAAACTTTAACCCATTGCTTTCATAATTATCCTGCAATGATGATTCCTCAAGTTGCAGCAAGATTAATAGAAAAATATGGCAAAAGTGCAAATCTATTATTTGATCCTTATTGTGGCACTGGCACATCATTAGTAGAAGCAAATGTGAGGAATATTAATGCAGTTGGAACAGATTTAAACCCTCTTGCCCGTTTGATTGCCAAGGCCAAAACTACCCCAATAAACATTCAAACACTTGATTTGTATTTGAAAGATTTTAATGACTGGATTTTTTCCTTGCGATTTGGAATAAAGAAAAATAATTTGATTGTAATTCCTAAATTTGATAATATTGATTATTGGTTTACTAAAGATGTTCAAATTAAATTAGCTGTTTTGAAACATTATATTGACCATATAGACAATGAGTCAATAAAAGACTTTTTCTTTGTTGCTTTTAGTGAGACAGTTAGAGAAAGTTCTTTAACACGAAATGGTGAATTTAAACTTTATCGAATTTCAGAAAAGAATCTCAAAAGTTTCAACCCAGATGTATACGGAATCGTTGAAAATAAACTATCAAGAAATAGAAAAGGCTTAATAGAATTTATGAATCATAAACAAAATAACTCTACTTCTAAGGTATATTCTTTTAACACAGTATTTAAAATTCCTTCAGAAATATTGCCCGATAATTCTGTAGATATAGTTGTTACTTCTCCTCCTTATGGAGATTCTCGTACAACTGTAGCTTATGGTCAGTTTTCTAGGTTAGCTAATCAATGGTTAGGCTTTAAAGATGCTTCAAAACTGGATAAAGAATTAATGGGAGGTAAAAGACCTGTAAAAATCGAAAAATTTGGAATTAAAATTCTTGATGAAATAATAGAACAGATTGGAAACAAAGATGAAAAGAGAGTAAAAGACGTTTATTCCTTTTATAAGGATTATTTATCTTCTATAAAAAACATTTCCAAAGTAGTCAGAAAAAGAGGATTTGTATGTTTCGTAGTTGGGAACCGAAGAGTTAAATCTATAACTTTGCCAACTGATAAAATAACATCTGAAATGTTTAAACTTAATGGGTTTCAACATATTGAAACAATAATTAGGAGAATTCCAAATAAGAGAATGCCCTCAAAAAATAGCCCAACAAACGTAAAAGGGAAAAAAGACTCTACAATGAATTCTGAATATATTGTTGTGATGCAAAAGATAAAACAGTAGGAAAGGATTCGCACAATGAATTTGAAAGAATTAGTTGGTAGATTACAAGCTATAAGCGATATGGGATATGTAAAAGCCTTAAGGAAAGGAAATACAGGGATTGGTTATACCTTTGAGTCGCTAATTGGATTAGAAGAGACAAATATTCCAATCCCTGATATAGGCGGAAGAGTTGAAATAAAAACGACTCGAAAAGATTGTTCTTCACTTGTTACACTCTTTACGTTTAATAGAGGAGTTTGGATAAAAAAACAAAAAGAGATTATAGAACAATTTGGTTATGAAGATGAAAAGGAAAGAAAAGCCTTAAAATCAACAATATTTTTTAATAGACCCAATTCTTTGGGATTATTTATAGAAATTGACGAAAGTAAAAATGTAATAAGACTTTTGTCTCCTAATAATAAATTATTAGCTGAATGGGATGTGTACGTTGTGGTTGGAGTTTTTTCTTCAAAGTTAAGTCGTTTATTGTTTGTTCTTGCTGATAGGCGAACTGTTCAGGGGCAGGAAGAATTCCATTTCAATGAAGCCTACCTTCTGACAGAGCCAAATCCAAGAAACTTCTTAAAAGCTTTTAAAAACTCACTTGTTGGAATTGATTTAAGGATGCACTTGAAAGAAAATGGTACTGTCAGAAATAGGGGAACAGGTTTTAGAATGCGCGAAAAAGATATGTTAGAACTTTATGGAAATAAACGTAAGCTATTGTAACTAAAAAGCATAACCATTGGCTCCACTTGACAGCGGGGGCTCTACGGTTTCTCAAGTTTTGTTGCACGCATCAAGTTTTTTTGGTTATTCAAAGTCTGTGTCCCGCAAGCCTGCGGCAGGATACTCAAAATGTTACGATCTGCAGACATGGGAACTTGAGAGGCAAGTTCTCGTTCAAAATATGCAAAACACAAGTTGTGAGGTATTATAATGATTGGTAAAATTATAGAGAAAATTTTTGGGAGTAAACATCAGAGAGACATCAAGAGATTACTCCCCATTGTGGAGGAAATTAACCGAATTTTTGAAGGACTAAAAAATTTATCCGATGAAGAGCTAAAAGGGAAAACGGTTGAATTCAAAACTAAGATTCATGAGAGAATAGGAGATATACAGGAGAAGATTCAGGCATTAAGGGAAAAGCTAAAGGTTGTAACGCCCGAAGAAAAGATTGATTATGATGAGGTAAGACAACAAATAGAAAATTTGGAAAAAGAAGAGAAAGAAAAAACAGAAGAAGTACTCCGAGAAATTCTACCAGAGGCATTTGCAGTGGTAAAAGAAACGTGCCGGCGGCTTGTGGGAAAATCGTGGAAAGTAGTTGATCACGAAACGGTCTGGGATATGGTTCCTTTTGATGTCCAGCTTATGGGGGGAATTGTTCTCCACGAAGGGAAAATTGCTGAAATGGCCACCGGAGAAGGTAAAACTCTGGTGGCTACAATGCCCCTCTACCTTAACGCCTTGGTGGGTAAAGGTGTTCATCTGGTTACTGTGAACGATTACCTTGCCCGTCGTGACTGCGAATGGATGGGTGAGATCTATAAATTTTTGGGTCTGACAGTAGCGTACATCACCAACGATATGACTCCAGAGCAACGAAAGCAGGCTTACAATGCGGACATAACATACGGTACTAATAACGAGTTCGGATTTGATTACCTCCGGGACAATATGGCTATTTCTCTCGAGGGAGTAGTCCAGCGAGGTCACTATTACGCTATAATAGATGAAGTTGATTCCGTTCTTATAGATGAGGCGAGAACTCCGCTTATAATATCTGGTCCTGTTGGTGAATCAAAAAACAGATTTGCCGAAATGAAACCTAAAGTAGAACAACTTGTAAGAAGTCAAACGGTGCTTGTTAACAGGCTCGTTGCCGAGGGAGAGCGTCTTCTGAAGGAGGGTAAAGAATACGAGGCTGGTATTAAACTTTTACAGGCCCAACGCGGGGCGCCCAAGAATAAAAGGTTAACCAAGCTTCTTCATGAACCCGGAGTTCAAAAATTAATTCGTCGGGTGGAAAATGATTATCTGCGTGACAAACGTCTCAATGAACTGGATGAAGATCTTTATTTTTCTATCGAAGAAAAAGCCAACACAATCGATCTTACAGAAAAAGGAAGAGAGGCTCTCTCCCCCGGCAATCCAGAGATGTTTATTCTTCCTGATCTGACGACGAAACTTTCTGAAATAGAAGGGGCAGAGGGAATGGCCGCCTCGACAAAGGAAAGATTGAAAGAAGAGCTTCAGGCTGATTATGCCGAGAAAAGCGAAAGACTACACAACATCAGCCAGCTTCTTAGAGCATACTCCCTTTTTGAAAAAGATGTTGAATATGTAGTCACAGAAGACGGCAAAGTAATGATAGTGGATGAGTTTACAGGAAGACTAATGCCTGGCAGGCGTTATTCTGACGGATTACATCAGGCCCTTGAAGCCAAAGAGAATGTGAAGATCGAGAAAGAAACCCAGACTCTGGCCACTATAACTCTTCAGAATTTTTTCCGCCTTTACAAAAAATTAGCCGGGATGACAGGAACGGCAGAGACCGAAGCTGGAGAGTTCTGGGAAATTTATAAATTAGATGTAGTTGTAATTCCCACAAACGAACCTGTCAGAAGAGTGGATCACGAAGACGTTGTTTACCGTACCAAGCGCGAGAAATACAATGCTATCATTGATGAGATTGTGGAATATCACGAGCAGGGACTGCCAGTATTAGTAGGAACGATTTCTGTAGAAGTTTCAGAAACCCTTTCAAGAATGTTGAGAAGGAGAAACATTCATCATTCTGTGCTCAATGCGAAATACCACCGTCAGGAAGCAGAAATAGTAGCCAGGGCAGGAGAGCCAGGAATGGTGACAATTGCCACCAACATGGCAGGTCGGGGAACAGATATTAAATTAGGAGCAGGAGTTATTCGATTCCCCGATAATTTGCTTGAAGAGATGGCAGAAGATGTTCTTTCTGAACTCTCGCATGGGAGAGAAGTTGTTATTCATGAAGTTCCTCCAGAAGAGGTTAAAAGATTTTCACAAATCCTGGAAGAGAAAGGAATCTCTCCCAGAGCAGTGAAATCCGAAGAAGAAAAATGTAAAATCCTTTCTGGAGAAGAAAGACTGGGAAAAGAAGTTGCTTTTATACCAAGATCTATTGGGAGTTCCACGGATGCCAGAATCCGCAGGGAAAATTTAGTTCATATTAAAGCAAGAGACTATGCCACAGGTGGTCTCCACATTCTTGGTACGGAAAGGCATGAAGCTCGTCGTATAGATCGACAGCTTAGAGGACGCTCAGGAAGGCAAGGAGATCCTGGATCATCACGTTTTTATCTTTCCTTAGAAGATGATCTCATGCGGCTTTTTGGATCGGATCGTATTGCCAGCGTGATGGATAGGATGGGGATTGAAGAGGGAGAAGTTATAACACATCCCATGATTACACGATCAATAGGGCGTGCTCAGAAGCGTGTGGAAATGCGGAATTTTGAAATCAGAAAGCATCTCTTAGAATATGATGATGTGATGAACAAGCAGCGCGAAGTAATATATGCCCGGAGAAGATCGGCCTTAGAAGGAGAAAATCTTCATGATGAAATAGTTGCTATGATAGAAGATTTTATTGAAGATTTAGTTGCAGATTGTTCGATAAAAGACGACTACGGCAGCACCTGGGACTGGGATAGACTTCGAGACGAGTTGCTCAAAACAGTGCTTCTTCCACTACCACTCTCAGAAGAAGAAACTCAAACGATCGGAGAGGAAGAATTGATCGAGCGTCTTAAAACAGCAGCCCGGGAGGCATATGAAAGAAAAAGAAAGATTCTCGGCAGCGAATTGATGGCCCAGCTTGAACGATTTGCTACTCTTACAACTATTGATGAAAAATGGAAAGAGCATCTCTATGAAATGGACCAGCTCAAAGAAGGCATTGGTCTTAGAGCTTATGGTCAGAAGGATCCACTAATTGAGTATAAGCAGGAGGGATTCCGGGCTTTCAGTGAAATGCTGGCTCAAATTGATGAAGGAATTCTTGAGATAGTTTTTAAAGCGCAGATTCAGATGGAAGCAGAGGCAGAGAGATTACATGGCCCACAGAGACGGCAGCCTATAGAGATGGCAACGGTTCATGAAGAAGCAATTGGAATGGGCTTTTCAGCTAAGCCAGAAGAACCTCAGATAGGAGGAACACAACGAGCAGGGAAACAGCAACCGATAAGAGTGAAAAAAGTAGGAAGAAACGATCCCTGTCCCTGCGGAAGTGGACTGAAATATAAATACTGTCACGGAAGGAAATCCTGAGCAAGCAACGGAGAGAAATTAATGGGCAAATCACTCGTTATTGTAGAATCTGATGCTAAATCAAAGACAATCAACAGATTTTTAGGAAAAGAATACGTGGTAAAGGCTTCTGTGGGCCACGTGAAGAATCTGCCGAAGAACAGGCTGGGTGTTGATATCGAAAATGGTTTTGAGCCGGAATATATTACAATCCGCGGTAGAGGGAAGATACTGCGAGAATTAAAACGGCTGGCTTCAACATCAGATAATGTCTATTTAGCCACTGACCCTGATAGAGAAGGAGAAGCTATTGCCTACCATCTTGCAGACGAGATCCGTCCGGCTAACAAGAATATTCAACGTGTGCTTTTCCACGAAATTACGGAAGAAGCCATTCAGGAAGCAATAAAAAAACCCATGTCAATCAATTACGAAAAAGTTGAAGCCCAGAAAGCAAGGCGGGTTATGGATAGACTCGTTGGCTACAAAGTAAGCCCATTTCTGTGGAAAACGATCTTTCGTGGACTTTCAGCTGGTCGGGTCCAATCAGTTGCGCTTAGACTTGTCTGTGAAAGAGAAAAGGAAATAGAAGATTTTACCCTACAGGAATACTGGAGCATAGAGGCAGAGTTTGGAACCAAGGATGGAGGTGCTTTTCGTTCACAATTAATAAAAATTGGAGGAGAAGATGTTGATCTCCCCAATGAAAAGAGCGTTCAAAAGCATATTGATATTCTTAGAAATCTAGAATACGTTGTCTCCGATCTGAAAACAAAAGAAGTGGAGAGACATCCTTATCCTCCTTATACTACAAGCACTCTTCAACAGGATGCGGCCAGGCGGCTTGGGATGACAACCAAACAGATTATGGCTGTGGCTCAACAGCTTTACGAAGGCATTGATTTGCCCGAAGGTAGGGTGGGGCTTATTACCTATATGCGAACTGACTCAACTCGTCTTGCAAAAACAGCGGTGGAAGAGGCACGTCGCTACATTGCTGAAAATTACGGCCTGGAATATGTTCCTTCAAAAGCACGTTTTTATAAAAACAAAAAAACAGCTCAGGATGCACACGAGGCAATCCGTCCTACCTCAATGCGCCGTTCGCCAAAAGAAATAGCCTCGTATTTAACACCTAATCAGAAAAAACTTTATGAGCTTATCTGGAATCGTTTTGTTGCCTGCCAGATGAGTTCGGCACGACTATTGCAGTCAACTTTGGATGTGACGGCCGGGAATTATCTCTTCCGGACTACTGGATCGGCAATTAAGTTCCGAGGGTTCATGCAGATATATAGTACTGAAAAAGAAGAGGAAAAATTTTCACTCCCGGAAAACCTCAAAAAAAGAGAAAACGTTACGCTGATAGATTTAGATCCTCAGCAGCATTTTACAAAGCCACCCCCAAGATATAATGAAAGCAGTCTTGTTAAAGAACTGGACAGCAAAGGTATAGGAAGACCTTCTACTTATGCTTTGATAATTTCAACTCTTCTTGATAGAAAATATGTCGTTAAAGAAGGCAGAAGTTTAAAAGCAACAGAATTGGGGATGACAGTAAACCAGCTTCTTACAAAACAATTCCCTGATATTTTTAATGTTGGATTTACCGCTCGCATGGAAAGCGAATTAGACCAGATCGAATCTGGAGAGAAAAAACGACATGAAGTTCTGGAAAACTTCTATGCTCCTTTTAGCAGTGCAATACAGGATGCTATGGAAAAGAAAGAGGAAATTAAAGAGTCGTTGCAAGAGGTCAAAAAAGAGAAATGTCCAAAATGCGGCAGGGATCTTGTTATTAAATGGGGGAGGAACGGGCGATTTATTGCATGTACAGGATACCCGGAATGTACGTACACCAGACCATTGGATGAAGAAGTGGAAGAGACAAAAGAAGTTTGTCCCAAATGTGGCGCTCGATTGGTGGTAAAGGTAGGCAAATTTGGGCGTTTTTTAGCTTGTTCAAATTATCCTGAGTGCAAGTTCACGAAACCTCTTTCAACAGGAGTTAAATGCCCTGAAGAAGGATGCGGGGGCGAAATTGTTGAGAGAAGAACACGCCGAGGAAAAACCTTTTTTGGCTGCTCTAATTATCCCAAATGCCATTTTGCTACATGGTATCGTCCTGTTCCTGCCCAATGTCCGGAGTGTGGAAATCCATACATGGAGGAAAGAACTTCAAAAACAAAGGGTGTTTTTCTTCAATGCCCAAAGTGTAAAGCGGTTGTTCAGAAAGAAGAATTATTAAGCGAAGAGAAGATAGAGTAGTGAAAAAAGCAATAGAAAATTTTCTCCAATATCTTTTGTCCGAAAAGCATTATTCTTTTTACACAATTCGGGCTTATAAAACAGATTTAGAGCAGTTTACAGAGTTTCTTATACACAAGAGAAAAAATTATCCTTCTCCAGAAGAAATAACCCGGGAAGATATTCGTCTTTTTCTTGGTGATATGGTACGTCACGGCATCAGCAAGCGGAGCGTGGCCAGAAAACTGGCTTCTATCCGTGCATTTTTTGGGCATCAGCTAAGAACCGGCAAAGTGATGTTGAATCCCACTGTCGGTATAGCTTCTCCCAAACTGGCGAAAGTTCTTCCTCAATTTCTCAGGGAAGAAGAAATTAGAAATGCGTTGGAGGCAATAGTTCAGGATTCGGCTGCAGGAGTTCGAGATAGAGCAATTCTGGAACTTTTTTACGGAACAGGAATGCGTCTTTCAGAACTTGTAGGTCTTAATATATACGATATTGATCTTGCCTCGGGAACAGTGAGGGTCTATGGAAAGGGAAGAAAAGAACGTATTCTACCGGTTGGGAAAAAAGCAGGGGAGGCTGTAAAAAATTATCTTCTCAGGAGAAGGGAATTTCACCCAAAAAATGGAAATCCGGCTCTTTTTCTCAATTCTTCTGGAAACAGAATGTCCACAAGAGGAGTTCAACTTTTAGTTCATAAGTGGTTAAGTCGAGTGTCTGAGAGAAAGAAATTGAGCCCTCATGTTCTTCGTCATACATTTGCTACTCATTTATTGAACCATGGTGCGGATCTGGAAGCTGTTAAAGAATTATTAGGGCATGCAAGTCTTTCTACAACACAGGTTTATACTCATTTAACCATGGATCGTCTGAAGAAAATTTATAGGCAGGCGCATCCAAGGGCAGAAGTTAATTGATTTACTAAACTTTGGCAAATTTGAGATTAGGGCGGTCACTGAGAATAAATTTCATCTAAAGGTTTTCTCATGCTGAGTCCCTCGATAAGCTCAGGGGAAACTACATCGAAGCATGTGATGTTTTGTCTATACCAAAAATGAGAGATGAAATATAAATTTGCCAAAGTTTAGTGATTTAAAAAACTCTAAAAAAAAGGAGCGGCA
>CAYYPT010000105.1:0-7163 GCA_964473625.1 uncultured bacterium
AGGATGCATTACTCCAAGAATATAAGAACTGGCAATGAACTCACCACAATCCCAGAAAGATGTTGTTGGTGCCACACAACGAAAATAAACAATAAATGCAATTAAAAAAACCACTGCTCCTGCAATAGCCTGGATTTTCCTGTTGATCAGTTTGGCTTGAGAATCCATTCGTTTTCCTCCAATTTTGGGAAATGTTAATGTTTAACAAACGCTATTTTTCTTTAATTTTTTAGAAATCCGTTTGGAGATAAACTAAGAAAAAAGATACATCTATTTTTTAATGAAATCAAGAGAAATGAAAAATAATTACTAAAAATCTCATTAATTTTTTGATGTATAGTTATCCATTATTTCGAATTGTTCTTTTTACTGTTTTTTTTTGTTTTTTGCTTTGTCTTTATCTTCTGAATCTTTGGATTTTGTTTCTTTTCCACTTTCTTCTTTTTTTGCTTCTTTCTTTTGTTTTTCTTCTTTGTTAACTTCATCTACATAATTTAGTTGAAGTTCACTGATCGTTTTATTTAAAAACTTTTTTTCTTCTTCTGACAGGTTTCCTTGAGTTTTAGTCCGGATCATTTCCAGCATGTCAATTGAAAATCTGGCTTGAGTTAGGTCTTTTTCAATTTTATCTGTTATGGGGTTTTTAATTTTCCCCATTTGCTGCCACGCTGCTGTCTGGAAAGTAAGTATCAGTTGCAGAAAAAGAGCTTCATTTTTTTTATCTGAAGAGTTTTCATTCATGGCAACCTCCTTATCCTACTTCCATAAGTTCAAATTTCTCATGATAATGTTTCAGATAAGTTTTTTTGATAACTTTGTTCTCAGGTTTTTGAAGTTGCTGGTCTTTTTCTACTAACTGAAAAGCTTCTTTTCTTGCTGCGTTTAAGATAGAACCATCAGTCGCAAGATTTGCTATTTTAAGGTTGAGAATTCCGTGCTGTTTTGTTCCAAAAAGTTCTCCTGGTCCCCTCAGTTCCAGATCCACCTCAGCAATTTTGAAGCCGTCAGTTGTTTTGACCATGGTGCTTAAGCGTTTTGCCGCTTCGTCGGAAATATTATTTTTACTGAGAAGAATGCATGTTGATAACTCTTTCCCTCGTCCAACCCGGCCTCTAAGCTGATGCAGTTGGGTTAACCCAAAACGTTCTGCATGTTCTATAAGCATAATTGTAGCATTAGGAACATCCACACCCACTTCTATTACTGTTGTAGTTACAAGAATTTGGATATTCCCCGCTTTGAAAGCTTTCATTATTTCTTCTTTTTCATCAGTCTTCATGCGCCCATGAAGTAGTGCTACTTTGAACTCCGGGAAAATATTTTCAGAGAGAATTTTATGCGCTTCAGTGGCTGCCGCCAGATCAATTTTTTCTGATTCTTCCACTAAAGGATAAACTATATAAGCCTGCTTACCCTGCTGAATTTCTCTCCTGATAAATTCGTATATTTCATTTCTTTTATTTTCTTTTCTCCATACTGTTCTCACAGGGCGTCTTCCTTCGGGCATTTCATCTAACACAGAAATATCCAGATCACCATAAAGAGTTAGGGCAAGTGTTCTTGGAATAGGCGTTGCTGTCATAACAAGAACATCGGGATGGTATCCTTTTTCTCTGAGGATTGCCCTCTGGATAACTCCAAAGCGGTGTTGTTCATCAATAACAACAAGCCCAAGTTTTTTAAAAGATACTCCTTCCTGAACCAGTGCATGTGTTCCCACTATAAGGTTAATTTCTCCCTGTTCAATCCCCTCAAGTATTTTGTGTTTTGCCGAACTTTTTTGCCCTCCAGTAAGTAAGGCAACTTTTACTCCAAGATCTTCCAGCAACCCATGTATTGTAAGAAAATGTTGTTCAGCCAGTATTTCCGTTGGGGCCATAAGTGCTGCTTGATAGTTGTTTTCAACAGCAATTAGCATTGCAATTAAGGCAACCAGAGTTTTGCCTGATCCAACATCTCCCTGAATCAGACGGTTCATCTGGCGCTCTGCTTTCATGTCCCTCCTGATCTCCCTGAGCACTCTTTTTTGTGCGTTGGTTAGCTTGAATGGAAGTTTTTCTACTAATTTTTGTGTTTGCTCGCCCACCAGAGGAAAGACTATTCCCTTCTTTTCTATTTCTCTATGTTTCCTATGAAGTGCGAGAAAAAGCTGAATATAAAATAGCTCTTCAAATTTCAATCTTCTTTGTGCTTGAGATAGATTCCCCCAGTTTGAAGGGAAATGAATATTTGAAATAGCAGCGGATAGAGAAACCAGCTTTTGGTTCTTAATAATTTCCTCTGAAAGCGTTTCAGGAATATCAATTGGTTGCTGGAGTAAGTCATGGATAATCCGTCTGAATCCACGGCTGTCAAGACCGTGTCGGGATAAAGAATCGGTTGAAGGATACATGGGAATGATTCCTCTTGTATGAAGAGGATTGCTGTTTTCCCATTCTGGTATCTTATCGTATTCTGGATGTATTAATTGTGGACCGTAATAGGATGTTACTTTCCCACTAAAAGCCACTGTTTCTCCAATCTGAAATACTTTGGAAATATATGAGATACCTCTGAACCAAACACAGTTCACAAAGCCTGTTCCATCGCCTATTAACAGAATAAAACGCTTTGTTCGTCCCTTAATTATTTCCTGAGAAAAAATTTTCCCAACAATTGTAACTTCCTCCCCGGATTGCAGACGGCCAATTTTGGTTATCCGGCTGCGGTCTAAATAGCGACGGGGGAAATAGGTTAAGAGATCCTCGATGGTTTCAACGTTTACATTCTTAAGGAGTTCCGCACGTTTTGGACCTATGCCTTTAACGTACTGGACAGATGTGTCCAGATTCAGGGAATTTTTTGAAGAGGATACCATAAAAATTTTAAAGTTTAATCACAGAAATTTACCATCCTCTAAAAACAGTATATGAGAGAATAGCTTTCCCATGAGCCGGGACAGGAATTGTAAATTCAATTGTTCTTGCATCTTTTTTGACAAAGGGATAGGAATGTTTAAGAATTTTCCAATCTCCGTAGAAATGTTCTACCACAACAATCTTCACATCTTCCTTTTTGTGATTTTTAAGGGTTATTTCATATTCTTCTTCTCTGGCAGCATAACTGATTTTCTTAGATGATTTTTCAACCCGATTTCCCACAAGATCAAAAGCATTCCCAAGAAAGATGCGAACGTTTTCATCAACAGGTGTATGATCGATTAGATCTTCACCGATGAATTCTAAAGCTTTGTCCGTGTCTCGTTTATAGACCCGAATTTTCCCTTTTGGAAGGGGGAGTCCCAGACCGTCTTTTTTGCTGTTTTTAAATTCCAGATACACCCCAATCTTTTTATCATTTTTGTAATGATCATAAATGAAAAGCTTTTTTGTTCTTGTAATAGCAGACGGGAAAAGTGATATCTGTTTTGTTTGATTGTTCTTTAGCGTTGTTTTTCTCTGGAGTGTATACAGATGATATTCAAAAAAAGCTTTTTCTTCAAATTGAGGAGAAATGGTTTTTTCAATCCCCATTAATGTTCTTCTGGTTTCTGAAAATGGTTTTGTTTCAGGTTTTATCTGATGAACTTCTCCGGCCACAAGCTTAAGTTTTGCATTTGTATATGTTGCTCCCGATTGGTTTTCAATAGAAACCCACCCGCCGATGTCCAGATCTTTCTCTGTCTGCCCAACAACAGCTACATACTCAGCATGCCAGTTAATGCCGTGTGTAAGGTAACTTATTTCTGTTTGTTGATTTTTTGGCCCCTGATTTTCAATAAGCCAGATAAGGGTGGGATGGGTAATCAGCCCCTCAGGAAGTTCTGGGAAATCAAAATGTTCTACCGTATTATCTCTAATAATTTTGATTTCACTATTTTCATCCTGTATAACAATATTAGAACCGGAAGCAGTGAGAAGTTTACCGTCGAATACTTCTCCTTTTTTTGTGACAAGTTTAATATTTTTGCCGAGATATTTCCTCATGATTTTATCGGCATTGACAAGATCGTATTCATAGTTCTGCTCAAGTATGGTGAGCTTTTCAGGCGATGTGAGCGATTTGAAATGAACAGAGGTTGGGTCAATGCGGCCAGCCACGTTCGTAAACGAAATAGTCGAAATTCCGGGTTTAAGAGATAATATTCGTTTCTCCCTGACAAGTGCGAGGTTTTGATTGTAAATTGTAAGAGAGAGATTCTGGGCTGCAAGAGATTCCGCAAGTATCAGAAAAAGTATCCATATAAATCTAATAAAATTTTTCATTTTTGTTCCTCCAATAAATTAAGTTTCACATTTTTAATAACTCGCGACTTTCTTGAAGCTTCTCTAATTTGTTTCTGAAATCTCTCTGTTTCTGACGCTCTTTTTCTACAATAGTGGGAGGGGCTTTTTTTATAAATTCAGGGTTATTCAATTTCTGGTTAAGAGTCTTAAGAAGTTTTTCCAATCTTTTTATCTCTTTTTCAATTCTTTCTTTTTCTCCCTCAAGATCAATCAGATCGCCAAGTGGAACAAATATTTCTATATCCTCTACGATACCTGCTGCTGCACCATTGGGTCGAGACAATTTCTCTCCCAGTGTCAGTGATTCAACCTTACCAAGACGTTTAAAATATTCCTGGTATTTTTCTAAAATTTTAAGTTTTTTTTCTGGACCTTTTAATACAACATTGGCTTTCTTGTCATTTGGTACATGCATTTCACCTCTTATTTTGCGTACAATTCCTATTGTTTTCTGGATAAGTTCCATATCTTTTTCTGCTTTTTCATCAAGCCATTTTTTGTTGGCTACAGGATAAGACTGTTTCATGATTGTAATAGGTTCTTCCATTTGTGTATTTGATTTTGGGAGTGCCTGCCAGATTTCTTCTGTAATAAAAGGCATAAATGGATGAAGCAGTCTCATTATATGTTCCAGCACGAAGAGTACAACTGTCTGGGCAGTCTTTCTTGCTTTGGGATTTTCTTTATTATATAGTCTGGGTTTAATCATCTCGAGATACCAGTCGCAAAACTCTCCCCAGATAAAGTTGTGAAGGTTTTTTGTCGTGTCATTAAATCTAAATGCATCAAGACCCTTGCGAACATTATCTATTGTATGTTGAAGCCTGCTCAATATCCATCTGTCAGAAATGTCAAGCATAGCCTGATCAATTGTTTCTAAATTAGGTGCTTCCTCCACGTCATCAAGGTTCATCAGGACAAATCGGGAAGCATTCCAGAGTTTATTGCAGAATTTTTGTCCAAACTCAACAAGGGTATGGTCAAAATGTATATCTCCACCAAGCGGTGTTAAATAGACCATGGTAAATCGGACAGCATCTGCACCGTAGGCAGGGACACCATTTTTATAGGAAGGATTTTTGGCTGCAAAAGTTTTGACTATTTCTTTATCAGCTCCATTGATGAGCCAAAGAGGGTCAGGAGAATTCCCCAGTGATTTGGACATTTTTTGTCCGCTAAGATCGCGTATCATGCCGTTGAAATAGACATCTTTGAAAGGAATTTTTCCTGTAAATTCCAGAGATGCCATAATCATTCTGGCTACCCAGAAGAAAATAATATCCGGACCAGTTACAAGCGTATTTGTTGGGAAAAAGGCTCTCAAGTCTTCTGTTTGATCAGGCCAACCCAGAGTACTGAAGGGCCAGAGCCACGATGAAAACCATGTATCAAGAACATCGGGATCCTGTTTTAATTTGGTATCGCCGCATTCCGGACAAACAGTAGGATCTTCACGGCTGGCAAAGGAATGTCCATTACTGCATGTCCATACCGGTATGCGATGTCCCCACCATATTTGACGACTTATGCACCAGTCCTTTACATTTTCCATCCAGTAAAAATAAGTTTCCTCCCACTGCTCTGGATAGAAACGAATTTTTCCCTCTTTAACAATCTGGATTGCTGGTTCTGCCAGAGGTTTCATTTTTACGAACCACTGATCTGAGAGATACGGCTCAATGATTGTATTGCATCGGTAGCAATGGGGGATAGGGGTTATATGAGGTTCTTCCCCTTTAAGAAGATCCATTTCTTTTAAGTCTTTTAAAATTTGTTTTCTGGCTTCAAAACGATCCATTCCCTGATATTGACCGGCATTTTCATTCATCTTTCCGTTTTCGTCAATTACCTGAATCTGCTTTAATCCATGCCTGAGACCGACTTCAAAGTCATCAAAATCGTGAGCAGGAGTAATTTTGACAGCTCCGCTTCCCATTTCTGGATCAGCATGTTCGTCCGCAATGATCGGAATTTTACGGTTGGTCAGAGGAAGGAGAACCATTTTACCAATAAGTTCAGTGTATCTTTTGTCATCCGGATGAACTGCAACAGCCGTATCCCCTAACATTGTTTCAGGTCTGGTTGTGGAAACCACAATGTATTTTTTGTCTCCAACAATTGGATAAGCAATATGCCAGAATTTGCCGTCTACATCGATGTTAGGAGCTTCTTCATCAGCTAAGGCAGTGTGGCATCTCGGACACCAGTTGATAAGTCTTCTTCCGCGATAGATCAAACCCTTGTCATACAATCGAACAAAGACTTCTCTTACTGCTCTACTCAGGCCTTCATCCATTGTAAAGCGTTCTCTATCCCAATCGCATGAGGCTCCCAATTTTCTCAACTGTTTAAGAATGATTCCACCGTATTTCTCTTTCCATTCCCAGATACGTTGAATTAACTTCTCTCGGCCCAGTTCGTGCCGTGTTAGTCCTTCTTTTTTCAGAGCGGCCTCTACTTTATTTTGTGTGGCAATTCCGGCATGATCTGTTCCTGGCAGCCATAGGGTTTCGTAGCCATCCATTCTTTTCCACCGGATGAGTACATCTTGGAGTGTGTTGTTCAGAATATGCCCCATTGTCAGCATGCCGGTGACGTTTGGAGGGGGGATCACAATAGTATATTTTGGTTTTGGACTTTTAGGATCTGCGTGAAATAGCCTGTGATCCAACCAGTATTTGTACCATTTTTCTTCAACTTTTTCAGGATTATAAACCTTGTCTAACAGTTTTTTTGCCATCCAGTTTCTCCATGATGATTAAGTGTAAGGGTTCAGATCGTTTTCCTTAGAAATATATATTGTCGAGGGAATTACTCTTTCCGTGTTAAATCTAAAGAAATATTAGCACTTTGTCAACAGCAAAAAGGTAAGCCATATAATCCATGGAAGAAGGTTTT
>CAYYPT010000105.1:7263-9080 GCA_964473625.1 uncultured bacterium
TTTACAAATTGTTCAACAAAATATTTGGGAGTTAAATATTCACCTGTTGCTCGTTTTATCATCTTATTCCACGGGTAAAGAGCCCCTATTTTAAAAATCTTTTCACGCAAGAAATCACCAACTTTACGTTGTCCCACGTAACTTACATCTCTATCTGATTTGAGTTTTAGAATATTGTGAACAAGATAATGGTGTAGCTGAGATGCAAGCAGTTCTCCAAGAACGTAGTTGTGGTAATAGCAGGGAGCAATGGCAAAGTGAATTTTTGCTGCCCAGTCCGGGGCATTTCTTCCTTCTGGTTTTTTTATAAACTGATACTTTTCTACCAGTTTCCACCATAGGGAATTTAAGTCCTGATCAGGATATTCGTAGAGTTTCTTTTCAAAGTTATACATTACCATTGCCCAACGGGCAAAGATCAACTGTTTCATACGTACATATTTTGGTGCGATTTTATCGAGTTCAGCACGATCTTTGTCGGAAAGTCCAAGCATTGTTTGCATCCATGCCGGATTCCGACTTAGGCGACCAAAGAACATAGCAATTGCTTCTGTTGTAAAAATGTGTGCGGGTTTACGTAACAGAAAAGGCATTGTTGGATCGTGATACTTATCGTAAACAGCATGACCGAGTTCATGTAAAATGGTTTCCATCCATTTCTCATTGTTCTTCAAATTGCAGAGAATCCTTACGTCGCCTTCTCTATCAATATCAGTGCAGAATGCGTGGGGATTTTTCCCTTCTTTTTCATAGAGATCGCTTGCGTTTAAAATCGAGTCTACTGGCAGACCAATGCTTGCGTAGAATTTTGTGGCAAGTTCTTTTACGTCTTTTTTTCTATAATAAGAGTCAAGATCAAGGTCGTATATTAACGGGGTTTCCTGAAAAAATGGGTCGTGGTAGTGCCAGGGCATTAATTCAGATACCTTTACTTTATATTTCCCGGCAAGGGTCTGATCCAGTTGGGATTTTAATTTTGCGAAAGGTCCGTTTGTAAGTTCATATAATTCATTAAATATTATGTCAAGTTCCTCTATGGTCTGCTCTGCTGCTGTAAGTGAGAGGATATGGTAGTTTTTGAAACCTATCTTCTGTGCAGCCTGATTACGTAATTTTACTAATTCAATAATGTCTGAAGCAACAGTTTCTCCTACCTGTTTACTTGCAAGCCAGGCATCTTTTCTTTTTTGAGAATTTGTTTCTTTTTTCAGAATATTAGCAATCTCGTTATCAGTGACTTTTCTGCCATTGATTGTACCTCTAAAGATACTGAATTTTTTTTGAACTTCTGTACCAAGATCAACAATCTTTTTCAAGAGATCGGGTTCAATCTGGTTTTCGAGATAAGAATTAATTAATACATCGAGCTGTCGAGCCAGGAGGTGGCTTTTGATTCGGCCCGATTTTTTTTGCTCTTTAAGGAACTCAAAATCACTTTTGCTACTGTAAATTTTTCGAAGTTTAAATTCGAGATCGGCAGCCTTTTGATAGTCTTTTTCATTGCCTGTTATGGAAGCAGTCCAGTAAGATAGATTTAACTCCTTTTCAATAGATTTTATTTTTTCAACATGGGTTTTGATAAATTTTTCCACTCTTTTCTCCCTTAGTATATGCAAGAAGGAATTTTGACATTTTCTTGAAGAATCAAACTTTATTTATAATACTAAACTTTGGCAAATTTATATTTCATCTCTCATCTTTGGCATAGACAAAACATCACATGCTTCGATGTAAGTTTACCCTAATTTAGTAAGGTATATAAAGATGAGTCCACTCTAAAAAGGGTATCCATTAAATTATAAAATAATAAACAAGAG
>CAYYPT010000106.1:0-5990 GCA_964473625.1 uncultured bacterium
GAGGTTTCATCATGAATGTGAAAAAATGGACAGTTGTGATTTTGGTTTTCTTTACCACTACTCTAGTTTCTGCACAAGGAATAAAGATACTGGAACTGCGAGGAGGCTATCTTAATCCTAAGGGGACAGAGGCTGGTTTTGTTTTTGGTGGAAGCTATGGAGTATCCATTGACGAACGAGTTGATTTAAGTCTGGGGGTTTCCTTTTTTCACAAGAATTATCAAAAAGAATCTGCTGTTGCAGACACAAATTACGTAAGCGGTGTACACGAGACAACAGTGATGAGAGAACTGGAATACAATACAACTCTCTTACCCATTTTTGCCAATGTAAATATTAGAATTCCATTCCAGCCGCCTCTTTATTGGTATATAGGAGGTGGACTTTCATATCAGTTTCTTTTTAATACTGAAAATAATCTTGAAAAGCAGATTAAAGAGAAAAGAAACTATCGTGGATTTGGCTGGATAGCCAGAGCAGGTATTGAGTATACCATCGGAAGCCGTTCTTCTGTAATCATGGAAGCTTTTTATAACAACTGTCAGGTAAAAGGGAATAAAGAGAAAAAAGAAGGCCTTCCTGTGTGGGATGAAGTGGATGTTTCGGGTTTGGGGTTCCGGGCTGGTCTGAGACTGGAATTCTTTTAATTTTACTCACCCAGAGATGTTAGATGTATATCACCGCGAAGGCGCAAAGGACGCAGAGGAAAAATAAAGATAAAGGTAAAGGGAAATAAAAAATACCAAAATCCAGATCATTGCGTGAGATTATGATAATTTGTGTTAGAGGGTAATATAAAACAATGTATACGACTCGAAGTTCTTATTGGGGAATTGGGGGTGGATTAACCCGGGCAGTGAAAACTCTTTTAATTGCTAACGGGATTGTATATGTTTTGGAGCTAATCGTTGGCCGTCAGATGATATTTGCTTTGGGCCTGGTTCCAAAGTGGGCATGGTCCAGGCTCTTTCTCTGGCAGTTTGTTACTTATATGTTTCTACATGGAGGTTTTTTCCACATTCTCATCAACATGTATACATTGTGGGTTTTTGGATGTGAAGTTGAGAGAATGTGGGGGCCAAAAGCCTTTTATCGATATTATTTTATTACAGGTATTGGGGCAGGATTTTTCCATGCACTTATTACTCCTTTTTCCACAGTACCAACAATTGGAGCTTCTGGCGCGGTGTTAGGAGTTATGACAGCCTTTGCTGTCATGTTTCCTAATCGAGAAATCACTCTTCTTCTTTTCTTTATTTTCCCTATTCGGATGCGGGCCAGGACATTGGTTATCCTTTTTGCCGGAATGTCTATTTTAGGTGGTGTTTTTGGGAGTCCTGATGGGGTAGCTCATTTTGCCCATCTTGGAGGAATTCTGGTAGGTTATTTTTACATGAAATACAATTGGCATTTTCCTAACCTAAAAAAATATTATTATGACTGGAAACGGCGAAGACATATGCAAGCTGTTCGGAAGAAAGAAGAGAATCTTGCTAAGCTTCGAAGAATTGTGGACCAGATTCTCGACAAAGCCAATGAGGTTGGTATGGAAAATCTGACCCGGGATGAAAAACTTTTATTGAAAAGAGCCAGTAAGATATTGAATAAAGAAGATAGATGATTAGGTTTGGTAAAACGACAACTCGACAGCAATTTTTCGCGACTATATTTGCCGCATGGATTTTCTTTTTTTTCATTTTTTTTAATTTACACTCCCAAACTAGAAAAACAATTCGTGTTGTTTTCAAAAACGAGAAAGAGTCTACTTTGCTTCCTGCTTTAACACAAAATAGTGTTATATATGTTTCTGCCAAGAATCTGGCAAATATCTTGAATGTAAGAAGTTTTTTCAACCCTCAGAAAAAGAAACTTGTGTTGAGAGTTGGTTCCAGAGCAGTTAAGATTACGGCCTTAAATCCATTTATCGTGGTGGGTGAGGTTGCATATCAGATGGTGCTGCCTACTATCTATGTAAGAGAAGAAATATATGTTCCATTGAGTCTATTCTTAGCAACAGTGAAAGATTTCTTGCCAGGGACTTTTGATTTCCAGCCAGATTCCGAAGTATTGACTGTCCGCCGTTCTCGATACAACATCACAGGTGTTGAAGTAGAAGAAAAAATCAATGGTTCACTTATTCGGTTTTTAACTACGAAAGATTTCAAAATATCGGATATAGCTACCTCTATTAACAGAGGTTGGCTAAATGTAACGCTCTATGGAGGCACCCTAGATTCAGCTCGAATTGCTTCAGATCAAAAGATAGGCATTGTTAAGAAGATCGTTCCCTTCCAATTCAAGACTTCAGCTCAGGTATCATTTTTGTTGGATCGTGATGTAAAAGATCGGAAGGTATATGTTGATAAAGGGGAAGTTCTTATTTCTTTACGAACTATTGGGAAGATTGCTTCTGGATTAACCACTTCTTCGGAGGAAGAACGTAAGCGCTGGCTGATTGATCGAATTATTATAGATCCTGGCCATGGTGGAAAAGATCCCGGAGCCATAGGTAGATCTGGGCTCAAAGAAAAAGATGTTACACTTGATATCGCCAAACGACTCCGTAAACTTCTTAAAAAGAGGTTGAAAGTAGATGTTTTGATGACAAGAGATAAGGATACATTCATTGGTTTAAAGGAACGGACCCGTTTTGCCAATGCCCATGGAGGTAAACTTTTTATAAGTATTCATGCTAATGCTAACAGAAAGAAAAATGTTAGGGGATTTGCGACGTATTTGCTTGGTATTAGAAAATCTGAGCAGGCACTGGAAGTAGCCAGGAGAGAAAACTCCGTGGTTGAACTGGAAGATTCTGCTAAGGCTTATGAAGAATTTCAGGATGCTTCTTACATTCTTAATGCTATTGCCCAGAATTCTTATCTAAAAGAAAGTCAGGATCTGGCTCAAATGGTAAATAAGTCTTTAGACAAGCTGGTTAAGATTCCAGATCTTGGTGTTCACCAGGCAGGTTTTTATGTGCTTATTGGCGCAGCAATGCCGAGTATCCTTGTGGAAACCGCTTTTATTTCTAACCCCTACGAAGAGCGTCTTCTCAAAACACGATCTTTCCGTCAAAAGGTTGCGGAAGCTATTTGTGAAAGTGTAAGGCGGTTTAAAGAAAAGTACGAAAAAGGAATTGGTTAAAATTTAGCGAGAGGGATATGAACGATAACAGACCTATTGGAATTTTTGATTCAGGTATCGGAGGATTAACCGTTGTTCGCGAAGTTTTTAAAAAATTACCCCATGAGAACGTTGTTTATTTTGGTGATACAGCCCGTGTTCCCTACGGAACAAAATCGCCTAAGATTGTTGAGAAATTCGCCCTTCAGGATATTTTCTTCCTCTTAAAGCAGAATGTCAAATTACTTGTAGCTGCATGTCATACTGTGTCATCTGTAGTGTTAGATAAATTGATAACAACTCTGCACTTTCCTATTCTCGGAGTGGTAGAACCCGGTGTAAAAGCAGCTCTGAAAGTTACAAGAAACAACCGAATTGGAATTGTCGGAACAAAGGCAACTATTGTGAGCGGCACCTACCAAAAGAAATTAACCGAAAAACAAAAGGGGATTACTGTGATTTCACAGCCATGCCCTCTTTTTGTACCACTGGCTGAAGAAGGATGGCTGGATGGTGAAGTAACCCGCAGAGTTGCCGAAATTTACCTTGAACCTTTGAAAAAACAAAAGATTGATACTCTTATTCTCGGATGTACTCATTATCCTCTTCTGAAACCTGTGATCAAGGATGTATTAGGAGAAGATGTTACCATAATTGACTCTGCTGAAGAAACAGCTGAACTTGTGAAAAAGAGATTGAAAGCATTAAGACTCGAAAATGAAAGCAAGAAAAAACCACACCATGCCTTTTTTGTAAGTGATATTCCCTATCAGTTTCAGGAAATAGGTGAACGTTTTCTGGGAATGAAATTGGAAAAAGTTTCCCGAGTTGATCTTGAATCAATGCAGTTGGAAAACTGAAAAAATTTCTTGCAAATTGTTCACAAATAAAGTACATTTACAGTTTGAGATGCTGAGTTATATTATTCAAAGATAAGAACAAAATCGATTTTTTGTGATCTTTTTGAGGAGATACTTATGCGAGGTAAAAATGTAGTCAAAACTGTTTTAATTATTTTGCTTATCGTGTGGGCATTGTATGCGCTATGGCCTACTTACAAACTCCAGAGCCTTTCGCCTGAGAGGAAAGCGAAGTTGGAGAATGAGGGAAAGCTTGTTCCCCTGGTAGATAAAGCAATTCGGATGGGACTGGATCTTCAAGGCGGAATGTATCTTACTCTGGAAGTAGACCTTCCAAAGTTAATCGAACAATTGGCAAGGAACAAAGATGACCGCTTTGAGAAAATTCTGCAGCAGGCCCGTGAAGAACTTAATGTTAGCAGTGAAAATTTCCTAACTATTCTGACTCGTTATTTTAAAAAAGAAAATATTCCTCTTAACAGGTACTGGGGCGAACGAGGTGATTCAGACAAAAGAATTCTTAGCTATTTGTCAAAAGAGGCTAAAGATGCAATGACACGTTCTCTCCAGATTTTAAGAAATCGTATAGACCAGTTTGGCGTCTCTGAACCTGCTATTCAGAGAGTAGGATCAAATAGAGTTGTAATTGAACTCCCTGGTATATCGAATCCTGAACAAGCCAAACGATTGATTGGGAAAACTGCACTTCTGGAGTTTAAACTGCTTAAAGATCCTACTCTTTACTCCACCCTTATTCAAAAAATAGACAAAGAACTATCCAAGGAGAGAGGTACTTTACCAACGACAGAGACATCCACGGTAGAAGATACAACTAAAAAGATAACACAAAAAGAAAGTCAGGACACAGTGGTAAGTGTTAGTGACCTTTTTGGTAAGAAAGAAATTCCTCAAGTTGAAAAAACAAAAAAAGATACATCTCTGTTGGTGGATCAACAAATTTTTAAGGAGCATCCTTTTATTGCTCTTCTTCGCGATGTGAGGCAGCGTGGTCGTGAGGTAAGCGTTCCGGTGGAAAACGTAAAAGCAGTTGATCGTATTCTGTCTCAAAAAAATATACAAAAACTTATCCCAAAGGATGCTGAATTTCTTTGGTCTTCAGAAACTTTTAAAGTAGCAGATAAAACTTACAGAGAACTTTTTCTGGTGAATAAAGAACCTGAGCTTACTGGTAAATATTTGACAGATGCCAGAGTGACTATAGGTACTGGTGTAAAAAGCGCCGGGAGGCCGGTGGTTAATTTTACCCTTAATCGCCGCGGAGCCAGAATTTTTTCCCGTGTAACAGGAGCGAATATTAATAAAAGATTAGCCATAGTGCTGGATAACAGAGTAGTGTCGGCTCCAAATATTGAGAGCAAAATTCCTCAGGGACGGGGTATAATTACAGGGATGCGAGATATGGAAGAAGCTAAAATGCTTGCTATTGTTCTTCGTGCGGGTGCTCTTCCTGCTCCTGTTCAGATCATTGAGGAAAGAAGAGTAGGACCTTCTTTGGGACAGGATTCTATTAATAAAGGTAAATGGTCTGCTGTTATAGGAATGGCGTTAGTAATAGTTTTTATGATGATTTATTATCGAATGGCAGGAGTGATCGCTGATGTGGCTTTGCTTTTGAATCTTGTAGTTCTTATGGCTGTCTTAGCGCAGTTTCACTTTACTTTGACACTTCCTGGAGTGGCAGGAATTGTCCTTACTATTGGTATGGCAGTAGACGCAAATGTTCTGATTTTTGAGCGTATCCGGGAAGAACTGCGAACAGGTAAAACTGTTAGAGCCTCTATTGAGGCAGGTTATTCCAGGGCTTTTCGAACGATTTTAGATGCCAATGTTACAACTCTTCTTACAGCTCTGGTTCTTTATCAATTTGGGACAGGCCCTGTTCGAGGATTTGCTGTGACACTTTCGATAGGTATTGTAGTTAGTATGTTTACTGCAATCGTAGTAACTCGGGTTATTTTTGATTACATTACCTCTAAACGAACGCTT
>CAYYPT010000106.1:6090-8829 GCA_964473625.1 uncultured bacterium
GGCATGGTTTCTTTAATAGTGCGTGGAGGACCGAATTACGGAATTGATTTTAAGGGAGGTACCTCAATTGCATTGAGATTTAAGAAAAACGTTTCGACTACGCAGATTCGAGATGCACTTACATCCATTGGGATGGGCAAAAGCGAGATTAAAGGTTTTGGAGCCAAGAATGAATATCTCATCTACGTAAAACAGCAAAGGGGAGCAAGCGCCGCAGAAGTAGCAAAAAAAGTGGAAGGAGCTATTTCTAAATCTCTCTCTAAGCTCCCGTATGAGATACTGAAGATCGATACAGTAGGCCCCAGGATTGGAGAGGAATTGAGAAAAGCTGCTGTACTGGCCATACTTGTGGCTCTGCTTCTTATTCTTATATATGTTGGATGGCGATTTGAACTGATATTTTCTATTGGAGCTATAGTAGCTTTATTCCACGATGTTCTAATAACTCTTGGAATATTCAGCCTTTTAAATTTTCAAATTTCTTTGAAGGAAATAGCTGCTTTTCTTACTATTGTTGGATATTCACTCAACGATACTATTGTTGTATATGATAGAATCAGGGAAAATTTGAAAGTACTTAGAAGCGAAGATTTGACAACTATTATAAATCGAAGCATTAACCAGGTTCTCAGTCGTACTATTATTACTTCTTTAACAACTTTTGTTGTGGTTTTAGTCCTCTTTCTATTTGGCGGTGAAGTAATCAAAGGATTTGCTTTTGCCATGGTAATAGGTGTCATTGTAGGAACTTATTCTTCCATTTTTGTTGCAAGTCCTATAGTAGTAGAATGGCAAATGCGTCACGGTGGGAAACGGCGGTTAAGAATGGCAAGAGCCAAAAGATGATAAACAGTTGTATACATAAATACTGGGGGTGTGATGAAATTTGATGTCAAAGAAAAAAAAGGTGTTGTGATTATTCTATTAGAGGGAGAAATGTTGGGGGGGCCAGACGCAACATCTCTTTCAGAAAAATTTCGTGAATTTATTAATGCCGGGAAGAATAAAATTATAGTAGATATGCAGAAGATTGATTGGATGAATAGTTCTGGATTGGGTATTCTTATAGGCGGTTTAACTACGGTGCGAAACAGTGGTGGTGATCTTAAGCTTCTTCATTTGAACGATAAGCCTCAGGAACTGCTGAAAATCACAAAACTATCGCGGGTTTTTGAAACTTTTGATGATGAGGATAAAGCTATTGGCAGCTTTGCTTAAGAAACCTGTACCGCTCCAGTTAGTAGTGGGAACCCAATGGGGAGATGAAGGAAAAGGGAAAGTCGTTGATCTTTTAGGTGAAACTGCTGATATTGTTGCTCGTTATCAGGGAGGAGCAAATGCTGGACACACCGTAGAATTTAACGGTGAAAAATTTGTTCTTCACCTCATTCCAACGGGGATTCTGAGATCACATATCCAATGTATCATAGGCAATGGTGTAGTTGTAAATCCCGATTCTCTTCTGGAAGAAATAAATGCATTAGAAAAGAGAGGAATTGACGTTTCAAAACGGTTGTTTATTAGTAAAAATGCCCATCTTATTTTACCTTACCATCCCCTCATAGAAAAAGCTTCTGAAGAAATCGAAAGAGTCGGAAAAATTGGAACTACGGGACGTGGGATTGGACCAGCTTATGCTGATAAAGCCAGTCGTATAGGAATTCGCGCAGGAGACGTTCTAAACCCTAAGCTTTTGAAAGAAAAACTTTCCAGGAATATCAAATTTAAAAATATGGTCCTTGAAAAGATTTACCATTCTCGAGGAATAGAAGAAGACCCAATTCTGGAATCTCTTACTGTTTTTAGAGAAAAACTGGGACAAAATATTGTGGATACCACCTGGATGCTTCATCAAGAGTTTCAGAAAGGGAAACGAATACTTCTGGAGGGTGCTCAGGGAACACTACTTGATATTGATTTTGGGACCTATCCGTACGTAACATCTTCCAGCACAACTATTGGAGGTGCCTCTACTGGATTGGGTATTTGTTGCAGAAAAGTTGATCGGGTTATTGGAATTGTAAAAGGGTATACAACGAGAGTTGGAAATGGTCCTTTTCCTACAGAACTGAGAGGAGAGTTAGGTGAGAGAATACGAAAAAGAGGTGGAGAATACGGTGCAACAACAGGCCGACCGCGACGGTGCGGTTGGTTTGATTCTGTAATTGCTAAATACGCTGTCATGTTAAACGATATAGATTTTTTAGCAATAACTAAATTGGATGTATTGGATAACTTGAAAGAAATTTATATGTGTACGGGGTATAAATACAGAGGAGAGGTACTGACGCATTTTCCTGCTGATGTTACTGTTTTGGATGAAGTAGAACCTATTTATGAGATTTTGCCTGGCTGGGAAGAACCGATTTCCGGAATCAGACAATATAAAGATCTTCCAAAAGCTGCACGGAGTTACCTGAACAAAATAGAAGAGATTGTGGGAATTCCAATCGGTCTTGTTTCTGTAGGCCCTGGGCGTGATGCAACAATATGGATATGATACAAAAAATTTTTTATACAGGAGTTGACATTTCCAACTTTTTTTATTATTTTTAAGGCCAAAATGAGGGTGTAGCTCAGTTAGGTAGAGCAACGGCCTTTTAAGCCGTGGGTCCAGGGTTCAATTCCCTGCACCCTCACAAAGCGCCCATAGCTCAATTGGTAGAGCAATTGACTCTTAATCAATAGGTTGAAGGTTCGAGTCCTTCTGGGCGTACAGATAGAACAAATTGTTATCGG
>CAYYPT010000107.1:0-1973 GCA_964473625.1 uncultured bacterium
GGCGGAGGATAAATCAAACAACCAATATTACATAGGGGGCTTTAGCCCCTTTTTAAAGTGAACTCATTAATAAATTGGCAAGTCAATTGAGGAGTATCAGCCGTGGCCGTATGAAATGCTCTCAGGTTGAAGAATTTCATATACTTGCCCAAGTATTAAAGAAAGGCGAAATGCGATTGTCAAAGGATTCCTTCGATCAAAGGGATAGGTGAAGTGACCACTGTCGGTATCTTTGGTGAAAACGGCATGTTTTCAAGGCATGCAAAACAGTAAAGAGATTGAGAAGCTGGGAGTTCTCAATCTCTTTGAAATCAGCTCTGGCATACATCAGGGGCAAGAACGGATTTCGAAGCGAGGGCAGGGTTTGCTTTGCAAGTTGCTTTACTTTGCCGCAATCAAAGATTAATTGCAGTATCACGTAAATTGATCAGAGTCATTTTTGCCTTGTTCGAGATGATGTAAACTTTGATAGCAATCACCATCAAGGACAGAGGTACTCAAAAGTAACATAGGTTAAAGGCAAGGAGATCATCTTTTGGGTCATTAAGGCCACCCTGCGTCGACCTTCTCGCAAAGCATCTATGACTCCTCGTCCTGACACCTTAACTCCGATAAAGCAAGACAAGAGCTATATCCATAAAGGACTCTCAAAATACCAGGATTGAGTAAGGTGTCGGTAACTGTTAAAAACAAAAAAATATTAAAAAAATACTTGACTATAACAAACCAGACGCCAACAATAGATTTTATTTTCTGCTTGACATTTGAATTATTCTTCATTATAATTTACTCATGTAGAATTATTCTAACCCGGAGGTGCAACATGAAATACTTTAAGAATATCACTGTAATTTTAATTGGGATTTTGTGCTTTATCTCAATGGGATTCAGTCAGCTTCAAAAGTTACCGAAAACCCCTGTACCGTCAACTGAGTTTATACGGGGATTAAAAGACACAGTAGGATTCGCTATTTCAGCTGCTCAAATGGATCTGGTTGTTAAGTTGAGTAAGCAAGCTGAGGCTACAGCGCTACATAAGAATGCAAAGAAACTCCACCTGAAAAAAGGGAGCTATTTTATTGCTGGTATTTCGCCGCACGATGACTTTATCTACGCAGGACCTGTGTATATTCACCTCTATCCCTATCTGAAAGCAAAACGTGTTGTAATTTTTGGAGTATCCCATTACGCCAGACGCTGGCACGTGGAAAATACTCTTATTTTTGATGGATTCAGAGAATGGCGAGGACCGTATGGTAAAGTAAAAGTTTCTAATATGCGGGAGGAGATACTCGCAAAATTACCAGCATCCGATTATATTGTCAGCAGTCCTATGCAGGCAGAAGAACATTCAGTTGAAGCTCTGATTCCCTGGCTGCAGTATTACAATTGTAAGGTAGAAATTGTTTCCATTTTAGCACCATATATGCGCTGGGGCAGACTGGACAGCCTTTCCAGTGATCTGGCAAAAGTGATGAGTCAAATTATTCGATCTCACCATTGGAAGCTCGGCAAAGACATTGCCTTTTTGATTTCTAATGACTGTTCACACTACGGAGATCAGGGTTGGGGTGGTCGTAACTTTGCGACGTTTGGGGTGGATTGCCAAGGACTTAAGAGTGGTACGGCTCGAGATCAGAAAATTGCCAGAGAAACACTTTGCGGCACACTAACCTCTGCTAAAATTTTTGATTTCTATTCCCGTGTGCTGGATCCAAAAGATTACCATAAGTATCGGGTTACCTGGTGTGGACGTTTTGCCGTTCCATTTGGTACAAACACACTTGTTCATTTGATGAAAAACTTAAATCACAAACCTCTTGTGGGCCGATTCTTGCGCTATGGAGATAGCGTTGAACTGGGCGAGCTGGATGTACGAAAAGCAGGGCTCGGTGTTACAGCACCGGCCAATCTTCACCATTGGGTTGGTTATGTTTCGATAGGGTATAGGTAATCAAGAATTAATCGCGGTG
>CAYYPT010000107.1:2073-8639 GCA_964473625.1 uncultured bacterium
AAAATAACACTAAAAGTTTGCAACCAGTATACGATTCAGGGAGATTTGTTTTCCCGTGCAGTACTCAATGATACCGAAGTGCCGACGCCATTAGAAGATGCTGTCGCTAACATGAAAATTATTGATAGACTAATATTGAGCGCTACAAAAGGAACCTGGGTTTAATTCCACGAAGTTTACTTCTAGAGGCTCATTGATGGATTACCTGTTAAGTTCTGGGTGTTTTTTATCAGGATCGTCCCAGAGATTACTTCGTTTATCTCTGGGACGATCCTAAAAATAACAGTTATCTTTAAAAATTATGTAGCCCACCTTAAAGAATTTTCAAACTCCCCCTCACCCTTATATCTCTTGATGAACTTCCTACTAGAATATCAAACTCCCCGGGTTCAACTACCCACTGATTTTTGTCCTCGCTGTAAAATGCAAAAGCATCTTTTTTAAGATGGATGGTAACTTTTTTCTTTTCTCCAGGTTTTAAGACCACTTTACTGAATCCTTTCAGCTCCTTTTCAGGTCTTTCAACACTGCACTTTACGTCCCTTACATAAAGCTCAACGGTTTCTGCTCCCTTAACTTTTCCTGTATTTGTTATATCTACAGAAACATTAAATTCTTTGCTACCTGTTTTTTCTATCCTCAGGTTGCTATACTTAAACTCTGTATAGGAGAGACCGTGTCCAAAGGGAAACAGCGGTTCGATCTGGTTTTTGTCAAGGTAGCGGTAGCCAACGAAAATTCCTTCAGTGTAAGGAGCCTTTAAGCTTTTGTCTTTGTATCCATTAAATGCAGGAGAATCCGCTTGTCTTCTTATAAAAGAGCAGGGAAGTTTGCCAGATGGGTTATAATCTCCAAACAGTACAGCAGCAATACCATTGCCAGCCTCCTGACCTGGATACCATGCCTGCAGGATCGCAGGAACTCTGTCTGCCCATCTGGTCATCAGAACTGGCGAACCAGTACACATCACAACAATAGTATTGGGATTGGCATCTGCAACAGCCAGGATTAATTTGCCCTGATTGGGAAGTTCCATGCCGGCACGATCGTAGGACTCGCTCTCAAAACGGTTAGAGAGTCCTGCAAATATAACTGCAACATCGGCTTTTTTTGCAATTGAAACAGCTTTATCAATAGTGTTTTCACCGGGTACTTCCCAGCCCAGTTTTATTACGGAAATGCCGCCTTCAGAAAAATATTCAATCTTAATATCGTAGGTTCTGCCTGCTGTAAGGTATACAGGTATTGATCTTTTTTTTATGGAATTCTCTTTCCACTCATCAAGTATCAGTTTGTTATCGAGATATAAACGAACGCCGTCGTTGTTCAATGTATTGAATTTGTAAAGACCTGTTTTCTTGGGTAAGATTTTACCAGTCCAGCGAATGGAGAACTGATTCATGTCGTTATTTTCCTCAAGTGCCGGGTCGGGCATGTTGTATCCCCAGTTAAAGTCGATCTGGCTGTCGAGTCTCGAAATTACCGGTTTGCCTTCTAAATCTCTATTGCTGAAATATTCTCCCCTCAGCCCGTGTTCATCTCCGGAACCACTGGGAGGTATTAGGTATTCTGATTCCAGCGGAAGAATATCACCCTTTATTGATACACCCGGCGCATAATATATTTTGATGTTTTCCCCGGCTCTGTCTTTCATTCCCTTGAGTGGAGAGATTGTATAATAAGGCGTAACCCTGGCACTGCCACCACCACCTGTTATTGGCGAATCCGCATCAGGGCCGATAACAGCTATGGTTTTAATTCTATCTTCTTTCAATGGGAGGAGATCATTTTTATTTTTTAGCAGCACTATTCCTTTCTCAGCAGCTTCCAGAGCAAGTTGTTTATGAGCAGCACTTTTAAGAATGGTAGTATCGGGTTTTGTTCTTTCATTAAACATGCCCGCCTTAAAACGAACCCTGAGAAGTCTTCTTACCTTATCGTTGATTATTTCTTCACTCACTTTTCCATCTTTTACAACTTCAAGAAGCTTACTCCCGAAATAACGGCCGAACGGCATTTCGAGGTCAAGTCCGGCATTGGCAGCTTCTGCAGTGCTGTGTGTTGCGCCCCAGTCCGACACAACATAACCTTTGAAGCCCCATTCGTTTTTAAGAATATCTGTCAGCAGATATGAATTTTCAGTACAGTATTTGCCGTTTACAAGATTGTAAGCTGCCATTATTGACCAGACGTCTGCCTCGTGAACAGCGGCTTTGAAAGCAGGAAGATAGATTTCTCTAAGCGGTCTTTCACCAATTAGAACATCCAGCCTTCCTCTTTCCCACTCCTGGTTATTGCAAACGTAGTGCTTTACACAGGCAATCACATTCTGACTTTGAACCCCTTTTATGTAAGAGACAGCCATTTGCGAGGTCAGGTATGGATCTTCACCATAGCTTTCAAAATTTCTGCCTCCAACTGGTATTCGCTGAATATTTACACACGGGCCAAGAATAGAGCTGCGGCCTTTTGCCTTAACTTCTTCTGCAATGGCTTTTCCTACCCTGTTTAATAAATCTCTATCCCAGCTTGCTGCCAGTGCAATTGGTGCAGGAAATGCTGTTGCCTTCCCCCACCTTACACCTGCCGGGCCGTCTGTCATTTTGATCGGGGGAATGTTTAATCTCTTGTTAGTCTTTGTTTCAAATCCTATTCCTCCCAGTTGATCAATTTTCTCCTGGAGTGTCATTTGTGATAATAAGCTATCCACTTTCTGTTCAATAGATTTATGTTCACAGGATGAAATTGTTGCTGCCAATAAAACTAACATGACAGACAACTTGCTCAGATTTGAATAAAAGCGTTTCATATCTTCCTCCAAGTTAAAAACTTATGCTTTAATGAAATTTACCCTGAGCCTTTTTAAAAGTCCCATGCTTAGAATTCCCTCAACACGAGGAAACAATTTAGTTAGAAAGAATGGTTGAGCATTAAGAAATCAAAAGAACTTTAGACCTAAATTAACGGATAAAGAATCCATTTATAGCTATCTCCGGTTTTCTGAATAGAATGTGGTTTGTGTACGGAACATTGCTTATCCGTTAATTCGGGATTTATCATAAGTGTAATTAATTATAATAATATGTAACCACAAATACAAGCCAAAAATACAAATTAATACGATTAATCATTTGTTTTTTCTGACCAAAAATTGTATATTTTTAAAACAAATATCTGTGATAAAATCTGAATAGACATTGGGCTATCTGTGACAGGAAAAGATATAGAAACGACCACTGAGAAGAATTTCAAAAGTAATCATTTCCAGACCGGCAGAGTTGTTACTATGGGCGGCGTTCATGCCGTTCATGATACGTATACTGCTTTTCTTGCTCCCATGCTTCCGGTATTTATCACAAACCTTGGACTTTCCAGAGCAGAAGCAGGTATGCTTTCGGTCTTCACTCAGGCACCTTCGGTGACTCAACCTTTTATCGGCCATGCTTCAGATCGAACTAATCTCAACTACTGGGTTTTCCTGGCACCCGCACTTACTGCTGTTATGATGAGTTTTTTAGGTTTGGTTCCAGCCTATTTATGGCTGGCCGTAATTCTTACCTTAGTGGGATTAAGCTCTGCCGTGTTCCATGCTGTAGGTCCGGTTATAACTGGTAGGTTGTCTGGTCCCAAACTGGGCCGCGGTATGAGTGTATGGATGGTGGGTGGAGAGTTCGGACGCACACTGGGCCCACTTGTAATCGTAACAGCCCTGGCGCATCTTACTGCTAAAAAATTGCCGTGGCTTTCTGTAGCTGGCATTTTAGGTTCCCTCTTGTTATACTGGAAAATCCATAATATATCTGGCATATCACACCAGAGCCGTGAGACTGTTCACTGGCGTGATGGTCTTCGTCATATGGGACCTTTTCTGATTCCACTGGCAGGTATAATTACAGTTAGAGCATTTTTAATATCCGGTTTAACTACTTACCTGCCTACATTTTTGACCGATGAAGGTGAAAGTCTCTGGCTTGCCGGAGCTTCTCTTACAATTCTTCAGGCTGCAGGAACAGCAGGTGCACTTGTAACAGGAAGCCTCAGTGATCATATAGGACGGAGACGTATGCTGCTCATTTTAATGTTTTCTGCGCCAATACTGACGTTTTTCTTTCTAAATTTTAATGGATGGCTTCGTTTGCTTCTTCTTGTAGGATTGGGAGCTACTGTTGTTTCCACAACACCAGTTGTCATGGCTGCTGTGCAGGAGTTTTCTCCTGATAACCGGGCTTTTGCAAACGGAGTTTACATGTGTCTTAGTTTTGTTATTCGTTCAGTAGCTATTCTTGTTGTCGGACTTATTGGTGATCGTTTTGGACTACGGCAGGCCATTGGTCTTAGTGCTGTTGTGATGGCTTTTGGTACAGTGTTTATTTTTTTCTTTCCGAAAGATAAAAAAAGGAAAAATCAACAATGGGAAAAAAGAAACTAATTGGACCCAAGGTATTTTACAGACGCCTGGACAATGCTCTTTCCAGAATAGGTAAAGTAAAATCTGATAAGAATTATTTCACCAATATTCTTGCAGAATTCAGGCAGGAATTTGATAAAGATTTAAAAATTAAGGAAACTTATATTTATGAACAAAGAGGAACTGACTATGTTTTAATCCACTGTTCAAGTACAAAGGAGAAGAGACAGGTTAAAAAATCCATACCTCAGGATTCTGAAATTATCAGACTGGTTCTTAAAATGAGTCGCTTGATCCTCACCAGCAAGAAATATATCAATGAATTTGGATTAGATAACAGCAACGAAAGAATAAGTCTTGCGGTTACAACGGTTCATAATCCCATTAAAAGATGGCTTTTTGTATTCGAACTTCAATCAGGATGGGTTTATGAACAGGTAATGCTTTTCTTACGAGCAATGCGGACCGCTCTTAACTATCGGCTTTTTTCTGAGATGGTGGGCGGTGATCTTGAACGAGCCGAACAGATACAAAAGAGTCTTTTGCCGAAAATTACTCCTGATGTGGAAGGGTATCAGATTAGTGGGAGATCGCAGCCTGCCGAGCTTGTAGGAGGAGATTTTTACGAATACTTCCAGTTTGATAAACAGGATTTTGGAATTGCTATTGGCGATGCATCTGGTCATGGTCTACCTGCAGCGCTTCTTGTGCGCGATGTTGTAGTGGGACTCCGGATGGGTCTTGAGAAGAATATGAGACTTGTTTATACATTGAAGAAACTGAATAAAGTTATTCAGCAGAGTACATATTCAACAAATTTTGTTTCCCTTTTCATTGGTGAATTTGAGCAGGCGGGACATCTCTTTTATGTAAATGCAGGGCACCCGCCTCCATTTGTGGTTGACAATGATAACATTTATGACCTTCAGGCCACTGGAATAACTCTGGGGTTTCTTCCCTCAATTGATCTCGGTCGGGCATATTTCCGACTGAATCCTGGTGCTGTGCTTGTAGCGTACAGTGATGGAATTATTGAACGCGTAAGAAAAGAAGATGAGCAGTTTGGTATTGAGCGTTTAAAGAAACTCGTACTGGAAAATCGTGAAAAATCTTCCGATGAGATAGTAGATTTAATTTTCAAAACAGTGTATGATTTTGGAAGAAAAAAATCGTGGGATGACGATGCCACGCTTGTTGTTGTAAAAAAGCTGAAATAGAGAAACGGATAATTAACGCTGAATTAATCCCGAATTAAGGAATCCATTTATAGCTATCTTCGGTTACTCGATCGCCCAGCATATATATGCTGGGCCTATAATAATCGCACAGGATACATATCCTGTGCGATGGTAATGGAATAATGGATAGATGATTGTGAAAAGCGTATTGGTGAGGAGATAAAATAACGATTCAGCACAGTCTCTGACTGTGTTTTTTGGTAAATACATTCTGCTCACGCAAAGACCGCAACGACCGCAAAGAAATTATATAAATTTGTCATTGATTTGTAAGATAAATAAAAAATGATCTAGTGCAGTTTTTAAAACAGATCGGGGAAGGGTGGCATTGCCTTTTTGCGTTTTCGTTAATGAGAAGCAAAAAAATTCAGCTAAGGGGAGACCATTAGCCGCCAGAGCCGGGTAGCGCAGGGGTCGGGTTTGGGAGGAAGTAAGCTCAGTGTGTGGATAGCATTATCAAACTTTATGGCTTTGCAAAAAGGCGAGTTTCTCGGATTTTTCTTTCTAAAAGAAAAACACGCAACGATCGCAAAAAGATTATATAAATTTTATATAATCGCCCAGTATATCTATGCTGGGCAAGTTACTGAGTTTTTATTTTCCACAGAGGCTCTGCCTCTGTGCAGGCTAACCTGTAAAAAATATTCTGCACCTGAACGCTGGCGGGTGGGAGATTCTTCGTTACACTTTTCCCTCTGGTTACTAAACTCCTGTTTGGGAACCCATCTGTGTTAAAAACTCTGTTTTGGTTGAGTTTTGATTTTGAACTGTGACGCTTCGGCGTCGCTTTTAAACCCAAGCAACATGTTGCCGCAGTCCATAATTTGAAAATAATAAGAGGTAGTCTGTGTCCCTTGACTTTTTTACCAGAATAAACTATATTCCTAAAAAATAAGATGAGGCTAAAAAAGGAGAAAAAC
>CAYYPT010000108.1:0-8572 GCA_964473625.1 uncultured bacterium
GGTTCTCTAATAGAATACAAGTCTCCTAACCTATTCGATCTAACTAAATAAATACCTAAACTTTGGCAAATATGTCGGGGGAAAAGAATAAATAATCATTTTTTGAAGCCCTTCAGGGCTTTTTAGAGTGAACTCGTCTTGGAACCCACATATGCTAAAAACTCTGTTTTGAGTTTTAATTTTGGCCTGAGGTGCTTCAGCGTCGCTTTTAAAAGCGGCAATCCATAAAAATGCGAGGAATCTAATTCTCGTGTGTGTTGAATTTTCCCCTTGCTTATTATATGATCGCAGTATATTTATGCTGGGCGTGGAATTGTGGGCATTTGAATTTAGAATTTTGGATTTGTTTAGAATTTAGGATTTCGTGCTTAAAATTTTCATATGATCGCACAGGATATATATCCTGTGCGATCGGTTAGAAAGGATAGAGTATTAAATATAAATTTGCCAAAGTTTAGTAAACTTAACAATATTTTCCTGGGAGGTATTGTTCATGAAAGGCTCAGTACTGTTCGTTCTTTCAGTAATACTCGTTCTTTTCCTGAGTCAGTGCGGGAAAAAGAAAAAAGAAAATATAATCACTACTAAAGAAGCTGCTGCCAAAGTAGAAATCCCAAAAGTATCATGGGAAAAATCTATTGCTATTTTCCCCTTTAGTGGCGAGCAAAAAGCTTCGGGGAAAAGAGGCTTGGAAACAGTAATAACAGAAGGAATTACTTCCATGCTCTCAAAATCAAAAAGAGTAAAGATTCTTTCCTTTCCTTCTGAAGAATGGATTGATAGTAAAAGAATAACAGCGGATTACATTCTTAGTGGTAAGTTTGAAAAAGAGAACGGTTTTATTAATGCGTCGTTTCGGCTTGTTGATACCCAAAAAAATTTAGAAATATGGAATACCGTTTACAAAAAAGAGTTTCAATTTTTATCAGACATTATTCAAAGAGCTTCCAGAGAAATCTCTGGGGTTCTTGGTCTGAAGATAGACAAAATGGGAGTATCTGACAACAAATCTGTGTCACTCAATGTTATGAAATTATATATAGATGGCAAATCACATCTCCTTGCTGGTACCAGGGCAGAAATAGATTTAGCTATTCAAAGCTTTAAAAGAGTTCTGAGGATAGATTCTACCTTTACTCCGGGTTATGTTGGTCTTGCAAAATCCTATCTTGAAATTGTCAAAAACAGATGGAATTCGAATATAGTCTGGTTAAAACTCTCCCAGGGGGCAAGTCTAAAGGCTGTTCAGTTAGATAGTAATTCTGCAGATGCACATCTTGTTCTGGGAGAAACTTATCTTTTGTGGGGCGATTTTAAGAAGGCAGAGAAGGAATTTAGAAAGGTGCTCAGAATTAACCCGAACCTGCCAGAAGCATGGGCTGAGCTGGGAAAAATTTTTATCCACTACGGTCTATATGAACCGGGCCTTGAAGTTTACGAAAAAGCTCTTTCTCTTAACCCAGGGAATGTTTCTATTTCTCTCAGCAAAGCAATGGTTCTCACTGGGTTAAAGAAGTACAGCGAAGCTGAAGAAGAAATTAAAAAAATACTTCTTCTCCAGCCAGATTCTCTTTATTGTCATTCTTTTTTAGCTCTTTTGTGTTATTATCAGGGTAATTACAAAGAAGCTTTAAAAGAAGTGAAAAAGGGAATGAAATCTGAAAAGTACCAGCCTTTTTCTCATGCTGTTCTTGCAATGATCTATGCCAGAGAAGAAAAGTCTGACCTTGCTCTAGAAGAAGTAGAACTCAATGTGAAACCATATGTGCGGAAGAATGGTTCTCTGGCTACGGCAGTAGCAGCGGTTTATGCTCTGTTGAAACGAAATGGCCAGGCAGTTCAGTGGCTTAAAAAAGCTGTTTCCTTTGGTTATAAAGAGTATCCATGGATAATTAATGATCCTAATTTTGAGAGTCTTTACCATGACAATAGATTCATAGATATTATGAAAAAAATGAAAGCAGAATGGGAAAAGTAATATGAATGAAAGCAACCATATTACAGTTCAACTGATATTGTTTAGAATTTGAGACTTATAATTAAGGATTTATTGTTTAATTTTGTTACCGAACTGAAGTTCAGTAAGAAGTCGCTGGAGGATCAAAAACAATATGGTGAAATTTTAATCCGGTCTTCAGGTACTCATAGATTCAAGGAATTCCTTGTTATTCTTTGTCCCCCGCATTTTGTCCAGAAGAAATTCCATAGCTTCCGTTATTGTAAGTTCGTTCAAAATTTTTCTAAGAATCCAGACGCGGTTCAATTCTTTCGGCTCCTGGAGCAATTCTTCTTTTCTCGTACCTGATTTATTAATATCAATAGCAGGAAATATTCTCCTATCAGAAAGCTGCCGACTGAGCTGTATTTCCATATTACCCGTACCTTTAAACTCCTCAAAAATCACTTCATCCATCCGACTGCCTGTATCTATAAGAGCAGTGGCGATTATGGTTAGGCTCCCTCCTTCTTCCACATTCCTTGCTGCACCAAAAAACCGCTTTGGTCGGTGGAGCGCATTAGAGTCCACCCCCCCAGAGAGAATCTTTCCTGAATGGGGCACAACAACATTGTGCGCTCTTGCTAAACGTGTGATTGAATCTAAAAGTATAACTACATCATGACCATATTCCACAAGTCTCTTGGATTTTTCTAAAACCATCTCTGCTACCTGAACATGCCTTTCGGCAGGCTCATCAAAGGTGGAGCTAATTACTTCTGCCTTAACAGATCGCTCCATATCTGTCACTTCTTCCGGCCTTTCATCTATTAAAAGAACAATTAGAGTAATCTCGGGGTGATTCTTTGTAATGGAATTGGCAACCTTCTGGAGTATTGTTGTTTTCCCTGTACGGGGTTGAGCAACGATAAGTCCGCGCTGCCCTTTCCCAATCGGGGTCAACATATCCATTATACGAGTAGTATAATCTTTAGCATCGGACTCAAGAATAATACGCTCATTGGGGTAAAGAGGCGTAAGATTGTCAAAAAGAATTTTGTGTTTAGCTTCTTCCGGATTTTCATAATTCACAGCTTCAACTTTAATAAGAGCAAAAAAACGCTCATTATCTTTGGGAGGACGTATTTGTCCTGAAACCATATCCCCTGTTCTGAGACTGAATCGTTTGATCTGTGACGGAGAAACATAAATGTCATCTGGACCTGGTAGATAGTTAGTATCGGGCGAACGGAGAAATCCATATCCATCGGGCAGGATTTCAAGAACCCCTTCCGAGAATATGTTCCCATCCTTTTGAGTTTGAGCTTCCAAAATTCTAAATATAAGCTCTTGTTTCCGCAGACCAGAATACCCTGGAATATTCATTTCCTGAGCCAGGGCAGTTAATTCCGGAATTTTCATCTTTTTTAACTCAGCAATGTCCATTGGGGAACCCCCATCTTATTAGAAAGTTATAATATAAAAATTTGACAAAACAACTTTTAATTCTTTTGCGAAAAAATCAAGTCTTTAAAATAATATTGGATACTACAAATAGGATTGAATTAATCAAGCCATTTACGGGGAAAGAGGCATGGATTGAAATATCCGTGTGTAAATCCTACTTTCAGCCCACATGCTGTATCTTTTGAAATATAATACGAGCAAAAAATTAATTGGTTCCGTTATGCAGACAAATTATCTTCACATCTTTTCTTCTCCTTAAAGTAAATATAAATTTAAAAAATTTTGACCTTTTGTCAAGTACTTTTATGAAAAATAATATTTTGACAAAATAACAGCAATACAGTATATTATCACCAATTTGGTAATAATGTAAATGAACAATCGGTTCCTCTCCCTTTATAAGGGAGAGGTTAGGTGAGAGTTCTATAAGGTTTGCAGAAATAATGTCTTATTGGTTTATATACAAATATCCTCTCTTCGTCTCTCCCTCGAGGGAGAGAACGCTAAGGAAACATTATTTCTGCAAACCACAGTAAAAACAATCCGGCAATTGCGGAAGCAGCCTGCTGGATCTCCGGTTCTCTCGGCTGGCGAGCCAGGCCCACACAAAATTCAAGGAATAGGAACTGGATTTATTCCCGATATTTTAAATAGAACCCAAATTAACGGATAAGGATTCAAAACCAAATTTTTAATGAAAAAATACCGCTCTTCGACATTCAGATAAATTCATCCATTTATAACCTGTCTGGATAAATCTTGTGTAATGATTCGCTGACGCTTGTAAATGAAACGATATTTTACTTCCCATGACGGTACAGTATGTTCAAATGATGAAACTAACACCATATTCTTCACAAACATCTATAACAGATTTTTCAAGAAACCAGCATCTGCCAGAAGAATGATCTCATCAAAGAAGGATTTTAATCTCTGGATATTGTAGCGCAACATCTCATCTGCACCTGTTGAGGTAAAATCTGAACCTGTACAAAAAATAATATCCAAAAGTTCTCCAGTATTATGAACATTCTACATAGTGTGTTAAGTATTGCATCACCACATCCGTTAATTTGGGTTCTACTTTGCATGGAAATACCGTACCCGCTTTGAAAAACCTAACGTTTAGCTGTCCGAATAAACTCCTGTAATAACTTTTCTGATCCCGATTCTCTCCAAGGCGCTTCATAAATCTGGTTAAACTACTTGAGTCTATCTGTAATTTATGTCGAAAATATTCAAACTTACAAAAGAACTGATCAAAAAATATTTTGAGGTACTGGCAAAGGAAGAACAATTCTAATTTACATGTGGCCTTGCAGTTAAAACAGAATCATTATTTGCTAGTTCCCATAGCTCTCACACCAACACTAAGAAAAAATACTCCGTTCGTAAATCCCTCTGTGGGTATTAGGTAATTGATCTCTGGAATAATTAAATCATTCTTAAAAGGCAGGCCAACACCAAAACAGAGATAATTGGCGTAACTTATACCATTTTCCTCATCAAATAATGTATAAACTTGAATGTTCCAAAATGTAAATTTCCACTGATATCAAAAAATGAGAAGGATTTTGGATTTAATTGAACCCTGAATGAGCTTTCTAAAGTATAGGGGAAATAACCTCTCAGTCCAATTTCAAGGTTATCAGTTAAACCGTACGCAATACCCAAACTTGGTATTGGAAGCGACAGGAGAAATTCATGACTGTTCCAGAAAGCAATGTAGTCCAGGCCTGGTGTAAGCGCTCTCTGATGTTTGCGGAGAGTTTTAGCTGTATAACAATTTGTTGTAGCAACACAGCCATAGAAAATAGAAGATATTATTATAGATAGGAAAATTACAGCTATTGTGTGTAAAAATTTTTTCATGGTTGCTTAAGTTAAAAATTATAACCAACTGAAATATTCCACCTGCTTAAATAGGCAAGGTTTCCGTTAAAAGCAAAATCAACTACAATGCCAGAATGGTGCTTTATACTCATCCCCATGTAACTCATGCGGTATGACTGTAGTTTTGTGCTCTTATTTTGGGAATTCTTGGAATAGGAATTGTCACTGTTTGAACCATCTCCTGTTGAGATAGCGATTTCAGGGTTTTTCGATTCTATTTTATCGTACTGATAACTGTAAGAATAGTTAAATCCTCCAAAGAGATTAAGCCACTTCAGAGGAGAAAAATTGAAATAGAACGGAAGGTTTATTGAAAGATAAAAAATTTTTTTGTTATTAATCAGCAAATCTGTTTTGCTGTAAGAGGGGTAATAGTATCTGGAACGTCCTCCTGGTTTTAGAAGAAGTAACTTTGTAGGATATGAGGAAAAAGTACAATCACCCTCATAGTTGTAATAAGAATAATATGGTGGATAGAGAAATTTTGGATTGGAAATATCCCTTAATTCACTGTATGTTACTAAGGGGTTGATTCCTGTAAAGAAATAAAGATTATGAAACGCTTTTTGTAGAATATAACCCATTGAAAACCGAACCTTCCAGAACTTGCCTTTTTCTTTTCCCCTGCTGTAAGTGTTAAGTGTGTCTCCGGAAGCGTGGCTGTTTATACTCATAGAATGTTCTTTATTTTCTCTATATATAATTGTATCTTATATTGTCAGATGTGTAATAAATTGCATTCAGAGATGCAAATAAATGATCATCAGGGGTAATCAGGCCGAACTTGCTTTGCCAGTAGGTATTGAGAACAAGGTAACCGGGTTTGTTGCTAACATTATAATCGGTTGTCCGGTTTGCTCTCATATCAGTTATATAGTAAGTTGTCGTGTCAGGTGTAATGTGAATATTGGTGTCTATGCTTGTATTTCTTAGAAATCCACAGTCTTTCCTGTAATTGTCGAATTTCTGGTAACTGATACTGGCGACAAGATCCCATTCTTGGCCTGAGAGTGAGTATTCCATTCCTGCTGCATAAACTGAATTATTTGAAGTAAGGAAAGAATTGTAGCGGTTTATGTATCGATGCAATGAATCAGGGGTTTGGCAAGCTTCATAAAATATATTTCGTGTTTCGTTTCTCTCATACAGACCGCTACTTTTTGACCAATTATAAACCCCAAAGATGCCAAGCGAATATCCCCCAAAATGTGTACTTTTAATCATCGACAGCTTCATCCGGGTTGTTGAGTTTTCCCTTCTGGAACTGTTTCTGAAGTCTCTCCTAACATCAGTAATAGTAACAGCGGGAATGAATTCTGAATTTCGGGATTCACTTTTGAGGTTCGTTACTCCATTTGCAAATGTAAACAGCCATTTTGTGTTTGATTTTTTCAGCAATGTGGTGAGAATGATGTCAGGAGCGTTTAAATGAGATCTCCCAAATAATTTTGCGTTGTAAGTCCCATATACAAAGCGCGTCGTTAAGTTTGCAGCTCTGGCAGGATTAAACAGTATCTGTACAGCGCTGTCGGGAACAGAAAGGATAAAATCATACGGAACATTTTGGGAAAGCACAAGGAGATTGAAGTAATTTTGAGTTGAGAGAGGATTGTTTGTCTGACTAAAAGAAAGTGAACTTATGAGAAAAAAACAGCTTAATGGGCAAAAAATTCTATTAAACATTTTGGTATCTCCATAATTTAAGCTGGATTATTATATATTTTTAAAAATATATAGTTTTTTGTTTATGATGTCAAGAGAAAAAAAATAGAAGATTTGATAAGTTCGCACTTTGAAAGTACGTCATACGTATTCCACATCCCGTAGAATAATTTACAATCTCTTCCACTTAACTTTCTTTAGCTTCTTCCCATCGGACCTGAAAATAACAGCTCCTTCCTTATCCGTGCGGTGAACTGTGGCGCCAAGTATTTGAAGACGTTGGATAATAATCGGGGAAGGGAAATGATACTTGTTGTGTGCTCCAACAGAAATAACAGCCTGCTCTGGCATTACTTTTTTAAGAAAAGGTAGGGTGCTTGAAGTTGTACTTCCATGGTGCCCTATTTTTATCCCATTAGAGAAAAGAGGTTTCCCTGAAAGGAGGATATCATTTTCTGCTTCTTTCTCTGCATCTCCTGTGAAAAGAATTCTTGTTTTTCCAAAGAGGATTCTAATTACAAGAGAGTTATTGTTAATATCGTGAGATCGGTCTTTAATTTCTGTTTTTCTTTCCTTCTCCGGCGAAAGTAAGTACAACTTAACACCGGGAAATTCTGTTATACTGTCAGGAGCTGTAACTATACGTGCTGGGATTTTCTTTTTCTTAATTGTTTCAAGAAATTCTTTGTACAGTCGGGATTCAAAAGGTGTCCCACCAGTAATGACTTCTTTCACCTTGAAATGATTAAGAATATAAATCAATCCTCCCACGTGATCGTTATGAGGATGGGAAAGAACAAGAGCGTCTATTTTTCGGATTCCTTTTTTTCTGAGATAGGGAGCAATGACTCTTTCTCCATTGTCGAAGAAACGTCTTTTTTCGCCTCCGTCTATGAGAAGAATTCTGCCCCGGGGAAGATGAATAAGAGCTGCGTCGCCCTGGCCCACATCGAATTGGACCCATGTCATTTTTGCACTATTGTTCCATATTGCTCCTCTCCAGGCAATGAGGTTGAGGCTTATCAGGAAAAGGAAAACAAATTTTTTTCTCCACTTAGTATCCTGAATATTGAACAAAAGAAGAAGGAAGAGAAAATAGACAATCACCCAGAGAATGTCGGGCGTGGGAAGGAAGACATGAGAAAATGAAAGGTGGCCCACCCATGAAACAGTTTTTATGAGAAGATTGAGTAGTTCCTGATTCAAAGCACCATAGATACCGGCTATCCATGGAGAAATTATGCCGAAAAGCAGAGAGACAAATCCAAGTGCAACTATGAGGCCTACGAGAGGAATCACAAATATGTTGACAATGATCGATAAGACTGGTATTCGGTTAAAGTAAATGGCTATTAGCGGCATAGTTCCAAGCTGCGCAGAGAGGGAAACAAGAAGAATTGTCAGACAGTAGCTTGCAATGCGGTTTTTGGCAAAGGCTCTGCGCAGTTTTGTGATAAAGGGGAAATTGTTCAATTTCTGGTAAAAATAGATGATAGAGAAAACAGCAGCAAATGAAAGCTGGAATCCCACATCAAAAAGATCAGAAGGTCGCAAGAAAGAAAGTCCCAGGGCAGCAACACCAATGACGTTGAAAGGATCGGTTCTTCTCTCCAA
>CAYYPT010000109.1:0-8440 GCA_964473625.1 uncultured bacterium
TGACAATAATCCAATTCCCTCTGGTACTGCACCTGATATGGGAGCGTATGAGTATCAAAAACATTAAGGAGATCAGAATAATGAAAAAGTCAAGTAACACTTTGATAATGGCTCAACAGAAGCTAATTTTCTCTTTAATATTTGTTTTTCTAAATGTGATTTTAAATGTAGGACTAGTACTTGCCCAATCAAAAACTTCATCGCAGTTAATAAAAGTCCTAATGGCTGCAAAATCACTTGAGCCACGAGAGGTTGTGTTGAAAGGAATTATTGGCAAAGGAGCCGATGCCAGTTGTGAGAGGAGGTTAAAAACTCTCACTACATGGAATGATGGTAAGCTATTAGCTATATTCAATAGGGAGTCATTAGATACTGTGGGTACGGATTGGCTCGGTGAACATGTAGGGAAATGGATGTACACTGCTGCACGTGCTGCTAACAGAACTAATGACCCGACCCTTCTGGCTGCTTTGCACAAAACAGCTGATTATCTTGTCAGCATACAGGAATCTGATGGATATCTTGGGACGTATGCACCAGCAGTGCGTTTTACGTCCGAGACAAGAAAAAATTTTGATATGACCTGGGATATATGGACCCACAGTTATCTTATTCTTGGATTTCTTGAAATCAACCGCTATTGGCCCAATAAGCGATATCTCAATGCAGCCATAAAAATTGGTGATTTATTGTATAAAACATTTTATAAAACAGGTAAAAGCGTGGCTTATAGAGGTAATCATTTTGGAGCTTCAGGAACTATTCTTTTAGAGCCGATAATCGAATTATACATGCAGACTGGTGATCAAAAATATATTAATTTCGGTAAAGAAATTGTAAGACAGGTCGAGGCCCGTCCCGAGCTTAAACTTGTATCGCGTATTCTTAAAGGAACTGATTTATCGAAAATGGGAGAAGGTAAGATCTACCAACTTTGTTGGAATTATGTAGGCATTGCTAAACTTTATGAAGTTACTGGCAATCCGGACTATTTAGAAGCTGTCCAGAAGGCGTGGCAAGACATTGTGGACTACCATCTTACTCTTGGTGGCGGTCCATGGGGTGGCATTGGCAAACATCATGAATGTTTCAACAGACAAGGCTATTGGAGCCCTTATGGGTTTGTTGAGACCTGCAATACTATGTCCTGGATTCAGTTGAATCGGGAGCTTTTTTTAATTACAGGTGAAGCTAAATATACAGATATGATTGAAAAAGCAGCTTATAATGCACTTTTGGGCGCACAATATCCGGATGGAGAAGGTTGGTGTTATTTTTCTTTTCCGAATGGGAAAAGGCACCTTGCCCTTTACAGGGCCTGCTGCAGGTCGAGTGGCGCCTTAGCTCTGGAAGAAATTCCACCATTAGTATTCACCAGAATGGGAAAAGGTTTATCTGTCAATATTTACACCGAAAGCGAAGGAAATATAACTTTATCCAATGGAGGAAATGTTAAAATTATACAAAAAACAGACTACCCATTTGACGGTAAAGTAAATTTAGTTATCAACATCAAAAAGCAGATGACATTTCCTCTATTCCTAAGAATTCCAAATTGGGCAGATGAAATCAAGGTTGCAATTAATAATAAACCAATAAACAAAAATATTGTAAAAGGTAATTACCTGAAGTTTCTCCGGAAATGGAAACGAGGTGACAAAATAGTATTAAATTTCCCGATGAGATTACACATTCATAAAAAGATTGAAAGGGAAGTATATCGGGGTAAAGATATTTATAGAATTGATTGGATAGCACTTACTAGGGGACCGTTGGTTTATGCTACCAATGGGCTAATTGATGGTAAAGAAAGAGAAAAATTATTGAACATAACGGAAGGAATGAATCCTGAGAAATTATTTTCTACTTGTCCAACACCATCTGGATTTAATGGACCAGCTTTTCAGCTTACTTTGCCAAATAAAAATCCAATTATGTTTTTGCCTTACTACGAGGCTGGTGGAAGATCTGTAGGGAAATGGCGCTTAACATGGCTCCAGACTGCTATACAATAGAATAGGAAACCCGGTACAAGGGTTTCAAAGGAGAGCTAAATCATGGATATAAAAAGAGACTTAATATTGATATTGTTTTTATTTTCGCTTCTCTTTACCTTTACCAATAGCAAGGCAGGACAAACCGCTTTTTATTTAGCCTCTAATGGAAGCGACAGAAATCCTGGTACAAAGGTCTTACCCTGGAGGACAGTAAAACCTTTAAATAACCGTAAATTTGCTCCGGGAGATACTGTGTTCTTTGCCCGGGGGTCTAAGTTTAAAGGTGGGTTTGTTATTACCAGTTCAGGTAAACCTGGCAAACCGATTGTATTCACGGCTTATGGCAATGGTCCTGCCCCGATCTTTACCAACCCAAGTTATGATAATCTTAACGGTAATGCTATTCAGGTCAAAGGCAGTTATATTGTGATTGATGGTTTGTATTTTTATAATTGTCCCAAGAGTCCGGTATGTGAAGATATTCGAACGCTTGGAGCAATATTTATTGCTTTAGGTGCTGACCACAATATTGTAAAAAATTGTGAGATGACCAAGACTCCTGTAGGCATACAGACCTATGGTCAGCATACCCTGATCACGCATAACTACATTCACGACAATAATGTACCAATTCGTCCTCATTGGGGGCCTATATGTGTTGTTGTATGTACTTCAAACAACGAGATATCCTACAATCGTTTTGAGAATTACTCTGCTCCGAGTAATGAGTATGGGCACGATGGTGGTGCAATAGAGATTAACGATAGGGATTATCCTAAGGAAAATATAGAGATTCATCACAACTATTCGTATCGCAATCAAGGTTTTATTGAATTTGTTGGCAGGACCAAGCAAAACAACATGATAATACATCATAACGTGTGTGAGGATTATCAATCTTTCATTGGTTTCACTGGTCCTTGCACTAACATAAGAGTGGAGAACAACACAGTCATTCGCATACTGGCGCATGAACGCCCAGACTCGGAGGATGTTGTTTTCTGGTTTTACTATACTAACTCCGATATTTCATTCAGGAATAATATCTTCATTTTTGATCCTGATAAAGTAGAGCGAGTATTTTCTCGACAAAAAGTGATTCACGACCACAATTTGTATTGTCGATTGAATGATATCGCAGGGCAAACTGATGATGCTGCATTCCCTCAGCCAGAACCTTTTGTGAACATTTCACTGGGGGGAGGATCATCCTTAAGAGAAGACGAAAAGATTGGCGATCCGCTATTCGTTGATTTTAAGAATCATGATTTTCATCTTAGAGCAGGCAGTCCTGCAATTGATGCCGGAGTTGATTTAGGTTATAAGCTGGATTTTGACAATAATCCAATTCCCTCTGGTACTGCACCTGATATGGGAGCGTATGAGTATCAAAAACATTAAGGAGATCAGAATAATGAAAAAGTCAAGTAACACTTTGATAATGGCTCAACAGAAGCTAATTTTCTCTTTAATATTTGTTTTTCTAAATGTGATTTTAAATGTAGGACTAGTACTTGCCCAATCAAAAACTTCATCGCAGTTAATAAAAGTCCTAATGGCTGCAAAATCACTTGAGCCACGAGAGGTTGTGTTGAAAGGAATTATTGGCAAAGGAGCCGATGCCAGTTGTGAGAGGAGGTTAAAAACTCTCACTACATGGAATGATGGTAAGCTATTAGCTATATTCAATAGGGAGTCATTAGATACTGTGGGTACGGATTGGCTCGGTGAACATGTAGGGAAATGGATGTACACTGCTGCACGTGCTGCTAACAGAACTAATGACCCGACCCTTCTGGCTGCTTTGCACAAAACAGCTGATTATCTTGTCAGCATACAGGAATCTGATGGATATCTTGGGACGTATGCACCAGCAGTGCGTTTTACGTCCGAGACAAGAAAAAATTTTGATATGACCTGGGATATATGGACCCACAGTTATCTTATTCTTGGATTTCTTGAAATCAACCGCTATTGGCCCAATAAGCGATATCTCAATGCAGCCATAAAAATTGGTGATTTATTGTATAAAACATTTTATAAAACAGGTAAAAGCGTGGCTTATAGAGGTAATCATTTTGGAGCTTCAGGAACTATTCTTTTAGAGCCGATAATCGAATTATACATGCAGACTGGTGATCAAAAATATATTAATTTCGGTAAAGAAATTGTAAGACAGGTCGAGGCCCGTCCCGAGCTTAAACTTGTATCGCGTATTCTTAAAGGAACTGATTTATCGAAAATGGGAGAAGGTAAGATCTACCAACTTTGTTGGAATTATGTAGGCATTGCTAAACTTTATGAAGTTACTGGCAATCCGGACTATTTAGAAGCTGTCCAGAAGGCGTGGCAAGACATTGTGGACTACCATCTTACTCTTGGTGGCGGTCCATGGGGTGGCATTGGCAAACATCATGAATGTTTCAACAGACAAGGCTATTGGAGCCCTTATGGGTTTGTTGAGACCTGCAATACTATGTCCTGGATTCAGTTGAATCGGGAGCTTTTTTTAATTACAGGTGAAGCTAAATATACAGATATGATTGAAAAAGCAGCTTATAATGCACTTTTGGGCGCACAATATCCGGATGGAGAAGGTTGGTGTTATTTTTCTTTTCCGAATGGGAAAAGGCACCTTGCCCTTTACAGGGCCTGCTGCAGGTCGAGTGGCGCCTTAGCTCTGGAAGAAATTCCACCATTAGTATTCACCAGAATGGGAAAAGGTTTATCTGTCAATATTTACACCGAAAGCGAAGGAAATATAACTTTATCCAATGGAGGAAATGTTAAAATTATACAAAAAACAGACTACCCATTTGACGGTAAAGTAAATTTAGTTATCAACATCAAAAAGCAGATGACATTTCCTCTATTCCTAAGAATTCCAAATTGGGCAGATGAAATCAAGGTTGCAATTAATAATAAACCAATAAACAAAAATATTGTAAAAGGTAATTACCTGAAGTTTCTCCGGAAATGGAAACGAGGTGACAAAATAGTATTAAATTTCCCGATGAGATTACACATTCATAAAAAGATTGAAAGGGAAGTATATCGGGGTAAAGATATTTATAGAATTGATTGGATAGCACTTACTAGGGGACCGTTGGTTTATGCTACCAATGGGCTAATTGATGGTAAAGAAAGAGAAAAATTATTGAACATAACGGAAGGAATGAATCCTGAGAAATTATTTTCTACTTGTCCAACACCATCTGGATTTAATGGACCAGCTTTTCAGCTTACTTTGCCAAATAAAAATCCAATTATGTTTTTGCCTTACTACGAGGCTGGTGGAAGATCTGTAGGGAAATGGCGCTTAACATGGCTCCAGACTGCTATACAATAGAATAGGAAACCCGGTACAAGGGTTTCAAAGGAGAGCTAAATCATGGATATAAAAAGAGACTTAATATTGATATTGTTTTTATTTTCGCTTCTCTTTACCTTTACCAATAGCAAGGCAGGACAAACCGCTTTTTATTTAGCCTCTAATGGAAGCGACAGAAATCCTGGTACAAAGGTCTTACCCTGGAGGACAGTAAAACCTTTAAATAACCGTAAATTTGCTCCGGGAGATACTGTGTTCTTTGCCCGGGGGTCTAAGTTTAAAGGTGGGTTTGTTATTACCAGTTCAGGTAAACCTGGCAAACCGATTGTATTCACGGCTTATGGCAATGGTCCTGCCCCGATCTTTACCAACCCAAGTTATGATAATCTTAACGGTAATGCTATTCAGGTCAAAGGCAGTTATATTGTGATTGATGGTTTGTATTTTTATAATTGTCCCAAGAGTCCGGTATGTGAAGATATTCGAACGCTTGGAGCAATATTTATTGCTTTAGGTGCTGACCACAATATTGTAAAAAATTGTGAGATGACCAAGACTCCTGTAGGCATACAGACCTATGGTCAGCATACCCTGATCACGCATAACTACATTCACGACAATAATGTACCAATTCGTCCTCATTGGGGGCCTATATGTGTTGTTGTATGTACTTCAAACAACGAGATATCCTACAATCGTTTTGAGAATTACTCTGCTCCGAGTAATGAGTATGGGCACGATGGTGGTGCAATAGAGATTAACGATAGGGATTATCCTAAGGAAAATATAGAGATTCATCACAACTATTCGTATCGCAATCAAGGTTTTATTGAATTTGTTGGCAGGACCAAGCAAAACAACATGATAATACATCATAACGTGTGTGAGGATTATCAATCTTTCATTGGTTTCACTGGTCCTTGCACTAACATAAGAGTGGAGAACAACACAGTCATTCGCATACTGGCGCATGAACGCCCAGACTCGGAGGATGTTGTTTTCTGGTTTTACTATACTAATTCTAATATTACTATCAGGAATAATATTTTTGTATACGATCCTTCCAGAGTCGAAGGGATATTTTCTAGGGGCAAGTTTCCTCATGATCACAATCTATATTACAGAATTGATAATCCAAAAATTTTTGATCAAGCTAATTACTCTGCTTATATGAGGCTAATACTTGGAGGCGGAGCTTCTCTTGGGAAGGGAGATAAAATTGGTGATCCACTTTTTGTGGATTTTAAGAATCATGATTTTCATCTTAGAGCAGGCAGTCCTGCAATTGATGCCGGAGTTGATTTAGGTTATAAGCTGGATTTTGACAATAATCCAATTCCCTCTGGTACTGCACCTGATATGGGAGCGTATGAGTATAAATCAAAATAAAGGGGAAAAAACATGAAAACTTTAAGATTATTAGTACTGACTATAATACTGACTGTACCTATTGTTATCTTTAGCCAAACAGAACTAAACGCATCTCGCCAGACTGCTTTTTACGTAGCTTCTCATGGAAACGACAATAATCCGGGTACCAAGATACTACCATGGAAAACACTTAAGCCGTTGAATAGACATACTTTTGTCCCCGGCGATACAATCTATTTTGCACGGGGATCGAACTTCAGAGGTGGGCTTTTGATTAATAGCTCTGGGACACCGGATAAACCAATCGTCTTCACTGCATATGGGAGAGGTCCAGCACCTAATTTCACTAACTTAAATCCAGATATCCTCAACGGCAATATGATCCAAATCAAAGGTAGTTACATTGTGGTCAATGGACTATATTTCCATGATGGAATACCCGTCGATGCTAAAAAAGACCTCCGGGTCCGCGGTGAGGCAGGAGCAATTCTCATTGCACCTGGGGCGGAGCATAATATAATAAAAAACTGTGAGATAGAGAATTGCCCTATGGGGATTCAAGTAATCGGCCAATACAACCTAATTACCCACAATTACATCCATGACTGTAATATATTTCTTGATTTCCCAATGTGGGGGCCCATAGGCATTATGGTTGCAAATTCCAATAATGAAATTTCTTACAATAGAATAACAAATTACAAGGCAATTGGTGGTGCCTTTGGAGCTGATGGTGGAGCTATAGAAATTGACGACCAAAAGTATGCCAAGGATAACATATATGTTCACCATAATTATTCGGTTGGCAATGAAGGCTTTTTGGAAATTACGAAGGGGGCAAGTACAAATAATATCCAGGTTTCATACAACGTCAGTGATGATTATCAAGAATTCATTTTCTTTTGGGCGGGTACAAATTGTGTTGTGGAAAATAATACCGTTCTCTGCTTGAAACCTCGGAACAGCAGAGTACGGGTGGTATTTAGTTTTGCAAATAAAGGTGAAGTTACTGTAAGAAACAATATTTTTGTTCTTGCCAATGGCTTGCAAGTTTTTGGTGGAGATAGCGTTTATACTGCTACCAAATGGAATCAACCTCATTACAACAATCTATACTATGTTGTAGATGGGACCCAAATAGATCCCTGTGGAATACCACTGGGTAAAGGTGACATCATTGCTGATCCCCTTTTTATTGATTTACAAAACCGTGATCTTCATTTGCAGGCTGGCAGTCCGGCTGTGGATGCTGGAGTAGATGTGGGACAATCGCTCGATTTTGATAATAAACCGGTCCCAGGGGGAAAAGTTCCTGACATAGGCGCATTTGAATTTCAGGACGAAAATGGTTTACGCTTTCTCAAATATTAGTTTTTTGCAGAAACACCATCAGCAAGATAAGGAAAGGAGGTTGGTAATACAAAAAATATAAACTACATCTTTTCTATTCACTTATTTTCCTATTTCTTAATCTTTAAAAGGAGGTTAATTATGAGAAAGCAAAAAATGTATTTTTTCTTTGCAATTATTTTCTTATTCTCCACTGTTAACTTAGCTAACAGCAAAACGATCAAAATTTCCAAAGAAAAGCTTCAGGATAAAATAAAAGGAGGTTGGGCGGGGCAGACTATTGGTTGTACTTTTGGCGGTCCCACAGAATTTCGTCACAGAGGTACGTTTATTCAAGACTATCAACCAATTCCATGGTACGATGGTTATCTGAAGTGGTGGTATGACAATG
>CAYYPT010000110.1:0-8402 GCA_964473625.1 uncultured bacterium
TGTTATGAAGAAATGTTCCTGGATGAGAGTATGGGCATACCTTTATACAGACAGAACAATCCGAGCCCTGAATTCGCCAGAACCTGTAGCAGGCTTCCTGATTGCTTTGCCATTTTTCGACGCCTTTATAAGTACCTTTTTCTCCGTTATCTATTGCGCCTGACGGACAATTTACAGCACATTTTTTACAGAAGGAACAGAAATCCTGTACTCCAAAACTTATTGGTTTATCCTGGGTAAGTGGTAGGTTGGTTGTAACAACGGAGAGACGTACCCGTGGACCAAACTCAGGAGTTATAAGTAAACCAAGTCTGCCCAGTTCTCCAAGCCCTGCATCTACTGCAATAGGACCGCACATGACTCTGTAATTGGAATCTACATGGGCTCGTGCTTCGTAGCCGAGGAGGTTAATATATTTGGCCAGTATCATAGCAATCTTTGCCGCTTCTATGTATTTGAATGCACTTTCAGTGGTAACAGCATTGTCCGGGGCATGACGAATCATATCATAGCGCATTTCTACGGCAATAGCAATGGCGTAAGAATGATTCAGTGTAATCGGTGCTCCCCATTCCCCGGGCGAACGACCAATGTGACTGTATACATACGCAGGATTAAGTTTTGTTGTGCCAACAAGGTCTGCACCCAGATAGCGTGCAAATCCTTTAATGCGACGTGTTAATTCCTCTGGCGAGGCATTAACAGGAGTTGATTCAAGAGGCTCTGGCTCCCAGTCAATGTCAAGTACTATGTTTTCTTCAAGCACTTCAAACATAGCAATTTGAAAAGGGGAGGTGAAAGGATCGTAAGTTTTTGAGCCAGAACATCCTAGAGGAGGAAGACTCCTTACTTTCTGGTCAAATTCAAACTTTTCAGGATGTATCCGATAATATTCTTCAAATTCTGGAGTATTGGGTTTGAGTCTGTAAAAACGATGAAAAATGGCATCCCGTTCATCAACCTGTTCCTGTTCTCCTTTTATTTGAATAGGCAGATTAGAACCAAGAGGGAGGACGAGAATTAAAACACTCAATGCACTGGCCAAAAGAATGCTCAGAAGAATCCACGATTTGCCCGTAAAGTTTGATAGGAGTAAAACCAAAAATAATGATAGGGGAGGAGTAAAAACAAAAAAAGCGACCCTCACAGGTCGTAATCTTTTTTCTGAAATAGATGTAAATATAAAAATTAGTATCCCGACGACAACAACAACAAACTCAGCCCATCCCAATATTAATATCCAAGCATCCATATGGTGGTCACTTAATAAAATTTAACTTCAGCCCGAATTAACGGATAAGCAATGTTCCATATGCAAACTACATTCTATACAGATAACTGAAGATAGCTATAAATGGATTCCTTATCCGTTAATTCGGGCTTTAAATAAATTTAATACATAAAGTTCAAAAAAGCAAGTAAGGTATTAGCAATAGAAGGATTTACTTCTTAGACTCCGTAAGAAGGCAGAAAAATCGATATTGTTGTATCTTTTCCGTCTTTTCGTTTAATATCCAGGAGTCCTTCATGTTCTCTAATTATTTTGTATGCAGCAGAGAGCCCAAGAGCTTTTGGGGGATTTTCTTTGCCATTCAGGAAAATATCCATTTCTGGTTTCAAGCTTTTTCCGTTATCTTTAATATCTTCACCGATTATATCAATACGTACGTAAGACTGATTAGCATCCTTGACTAAATTCTTTTTCAAATTTTCAGGTAAATCAGTTTGTGCCAGTTGAACAAGAATATTCCCCTGATTTTCTACGGTTTCAACTATATCGGTTAATAGTGTAACAAAAGCTTGCTGCAAAAGATTGTAATCACCCATAATGAGATATGATTTCTCAGGTTTATTGAACTCTATGTTTACAGATTCTATAAACTCCTCCTCGGCAAAATTTATTGAATCCTGAATAAGTTCACCTATTTCCAGTTTTTCTTTTTCTGCTTTAATGTGCTGTGCAAAGTCTGCCCATTTTTGGAATAAGATAAGTGATTTTTCTATAAGTTTAAGAATAGCAGCTATTGTCTTTTTGATCGCTTGATCAGTTCCTGTTTTTTTTTGTATATCTTCAAACTTTTTCTGGAGTTCAGCCAGTAAATGGGCAGAAGAATTGATGACAGTTTCTCCAACTATTCCCATATTAGCCAGATTCTGGAATTTAGTCCAGAGATTATGATAGCGTATATTTGTTTCCTGAAGAGTTTTTAATCTGAGCTGTGTTTCTACTCTGGTTGCAATTTCTGTTAAGTTGAAAGGCTTTGTTATATAATCGACCGCGCCGAGTTCGAATCCTTTGATTCTATCTTCAACTTCTGTTTTTGCTGTAAGAAAAACTACAGGTATATCTTTGGTTTCTTCTTCTGCTTTCAAAAGTTCACAAACTTCATATCCATCAGTATCAGGCATCATTACATCTAAAAGCACAAGATCGGGATGATACTGAATAGCGGCTTTGAACCCTTCAAATCCGTCTTCTGCAGTAATAACGCGGTACCCCTGTTTTTCCAGATAATGAGTAAGAAGTCTGATATTAGCAGGGGTATCGTCAACAGTGAGGATTGTCATATTCTCAGGCTTCATGTTTTTCTCCAAGAAGTTTGTATTCTTCAATAATACGTTTCTGGAGTGTTTTTATTTTTTTCCATTCTCCAGCTTCTCCAGCTTTTTCAATTTCTGCTCCTAGTTTAGAAAACTTTGGAAAACCGTATGAGCCGGCAGTTCCTTTTAATGAATGTCCAAAACGAATTACTTCAGATTGATTATGTTTGGTAATATCTTCATTGAATTGCTCTATGCGTTGCCCCAGATCTGAAATGAAAAAACTCGTTAGTTCAGCCATGAGTTCGTCTTCCTGATCTTGCTGAACAACTACTTCTTTCTGGGTTTTTTCTTTTTCTTCTTTTTTAAGGTAACGGCGTAACATGTCATCGAGTTTTTCTCTATTCACTGGTTTGGAAATGTAGTCCGTACAACCAGCTTTTAAGGTTTTTTCTCGATGTTCTTTCATAGCGTGTGCTGTTAATGCAATAATTGGTAGATCTTTATACGCTTCCATTTTCCTGATTTCACGCGTGGCTGTAAATCCGTCCATTACAGGCATTTCCATATCCATAAGTATGATGTCGTATGGGTTTTCCTTTAATTTCTTCAATACTTCTTTTCCATTACCAGCCAGATCTACGTAATAACCCAGACGGTTAAGAAGATGATGCATAAGTTTTTGCCCAGAGGGATCGTCTTCTGCAAGAAGAATTCTGTTTTCCGATTTAGGCGCTGTTTCTTTTTTGGTTTTTTGTTTTTTCACTGTTTTATGGGAAATAAGTTCGTTTAGTTGTTCAAGTAATGTTTCGGGGGTTTCTTGAGTTTTTTCCAGAAGCAACGCATACCGATGACTCAACCGGGATCTGTCTTTTGCGGTGAGTTTTTTCCCGGTATAGATAACCACAGGAATATCTCTGGTACTGTCAAAAGATTTCATTTTCTCAAGGACTTCAAATCCATCAACTCCTGGCATAAGGAGATCCAAAATCATAAAAGCAATTTTTCTTTCGCCTTCGAAATATTGAATAGCATCTTTACCGTTATCAAATGTTTTTACTGCCACACCCTGTTTAGAAAGCAGCTTTTCGAACAGGATTAATACTGTTCTATCATCATCGACTACAATAACCTCTTCTTTCTTACCCGAAGGAATACCTACGGATTTATGGAGTGTTTCAAGGAGCTCTTTTTCTTGAGCAGGTTTCTCAATGTATTCCACTGCTCCAAGACTGAAGGCCTTTTTCTGATTTGAAAGAACAGAGCAGACGATTACAGGAATATCCTTAGTTAATTTACTTGATTTTAGAGTTCTCAGTACTTCCCATCCGTCCATTTTCCCTGGTAGGAGTATTTCTAAAATAACAGCGTCAGGACGATAGAATTTAGCTTTGAGTATGCCGTCTTCTCCGGTAGTACTGCACATTACTTCGTAACCGTCTTTTTCTAGGTATCGTCGAAGTAGATCCAGCGCACTGCCGTTATCTTCGATAAGAAGAACCGTAGGCGGTTTTTCTTTGTCTTTTTTGCTTCCTGATTTATTTACTCTGTTTTGGACCTCCTTAAAGATTTCCCGCTGCATTTTTGTGCTTTCGCTTCTGGTTAGTTTTCTTTGAGAGGGAGTTTTTTTCTTTTGTGAAAGAACTTTAACCGGCATAGAAAAAGAGAAAGTGCTACCCTTGCCCACTTCCGATTCAAACCATATTTTACCGCCCATGAGTTCTACTATCTGCTTACTTAAAGTAAGGCCCAGACCCGTTCCGCCAAACCTTCTTGTCATTGATGCATCCGCCTGTGTAAAGGATTCAAAGATAGAATTTCCTTTTTCTGGGGGGATGCCTATACCTGTGTCGGATACATGGGCAGTAAGAATGCCTTTATCGCCTTCTTTCTTTTCAACAATGACTTCCAGCTTTATTTTGCCTTCTTCTGTGAATTTTACAGCATTACCCAGAAGGTTTACTAAAATTTGTCTGATTTTTAGTTGATCGGAGTCTATGTAATAAAGTCCCTCCGGTTTTGTTACCACTTCAAAAGTCAGACCCTTATCAAGTACTCTGGGACGCAGAAGTTGTGATACACTTTCCACCAGTTCCTGAAGATCAAATTCAATATTATCTACTTCCATCCTTCCGGTTTCAACTTTGGAAAGATCGAGAATCTGATTAATAATTCCCAGAAGGGCTTCTCCATTTAGTTTTATTGTTCGGACAAAGTCGGCCTGTTCACTTGAAAGGTTTTCCTGAAGGAGAAGATCGGAAAAACCAATAATGCTGTTCATCGGGGTGCGGATTTCGTGGCTCATATTGGCAAGAAACTCGCTTTTGGCACGGCTGGCTCTTTGAGCAAATTCTTTACTTTCTTTCTCACTTGCATAAAGACGAGCATTTTCCAGTGCCATGGCAATCTGATCGGCGAGCATTTTCATCATGGTAAGATCTTTCTCATCAAAATTGTATGGTTCGCTGCTCATCATGTTTAGAACACCTAATAGTTTCTTGCCTTTTTTTATCGGCACAGCTAATTCTGATTGGACATCTGGAATTATAATTTTGTAATCGGGATACTCGTTTACATTATCAACTAAGATAGCTTCGCCTGTAACGGCGGTTTTCCCCACTATCCCCTGGCTTATTTTATTTTGTGAGGAAGAAATCTGTTTTTTGTAAAGACCAGACTGTGCTTGAAGGAACAGTTTGTTCTTTGCTTCATCCATTAACATCAGGATAACATGAGTGTTTTTGAATTCGCTTCCAAGATAGTCAACAACAAGGGTGCAGAGTTCTCCGATATCAAGTGTGGAGACAGCTTTTTTTGATATTTCATTGATCAGGGAGAGCTGTCTGGTTCGTCTCTTTTCTTCCTGAAGAAGCCGGGCGTTTTCCATTGCTACTGCTGCCTGACCGGCCAGAATTGTAAGAGTACGCATGTGAGCTTCTGTGAATTGATGAAGGCCAGACTTTAAAAGGACGATCACTCCAAGTATTTTGTCTTCGTACTGCATGGGCACGGCTAACATTGACTCATCTTTGGGCTTTACACCTGGAGGATAATCTGCTTTAGGATGTTTTGATACGTCGCCTATCATTTCGGGCTGACCTTTAGTGTATACCCAGCCTGTAATCCCTGTACCTACTTTTAACTTTAGAGTCTCTGCGTTTTCTCCTATAATTCTTTCTTTCCCACAATAGACTGGTATTAGAAAACGTTCATCATCATCAATACGATATACTCTACAGTCATCGTAATCTATAAGTTTTTTTACGCCTACTGCAACAGCTTCTGCTACATCTTCAGGCATTAACATTCTGTTGAGTTTTTCTGATACTTCGTTAATGGTTTCAATTGTTTCCAGTGCTTTTCTCAATTCTTTGTTAGCTGCTTCAAGCTCCTGATTTCTCTGAACGGCATTCTCAAAAGTAGAAAAGAGAAGGTCGAGAATTTGCATACGATCAGAGGTGATGAAGTGTTTCTGTCCAGCAAAAATGATTTCAATACCCATTTCTGTGATGGAATTTCTTCTCAGCTCCTGATTTGCAAGAATATACTGGATTCTTGAGATAAGAAACTGTTCACTGTATGGCTTTGTTACAAAATTATCGGCACCAGAAAGCAATCCGCGGATTACATCTCTCGGATCAACAAGTTGAGTTAAAAGAATAACAGGGACATATCTAAGGTTTTCATCGGCTCTGATCTGGCGGCAGAGTTCATAGCCATCCATTTCAGGCATCAAAATGTCGCTGATTACAATAGTAGGCTTGTGTTTTCTCATTAGTTCAAGTGCATTTTTGCCGTTTCGTGCAATTGTTACGCTGTAATTTTGCTGTTCCAGAATATGTTTAAGATGCATTGCCTGGGTAGGGCTGTCTTCAACAACTAAAATCTCAATGCCTGGATTTATAGATTTGTTCCGGTGTCCCATAACAAAATTCCCTTGTTTTTTATTTTTTCTTTATTATTAGGCTTTTTAACTTTTCCGCAATTTTATCTGGTGGAAGGACATACTTTGCGGCGCCAAGTTTTATAGCTTCGCCCGGCATGCCATGAACTACAGAGCTTTCTTTATCCTGGGCAATAGTAAGACCGCCTTTTTCTTTTAGTAATTTTAATTCTGCTGCGCCATCTTTTCCCATACCTGTAAGTAAAACGCCTATACTTTTCTTCCCAAGGTTATTAGCAACTGAACGAAAAAAATAGGAGACAGAAGGGCAAAGATTATGTTCAGGTTTTTTAGTGCCAAGCACAACACGACAGCTTTTGTCTACGCCCATCTGGAAACCGTCAGGAGCAAGATACGCATTGCCTGGTAGTAAATGCATACCTTTGCTCGCTATATGAACAGGGAAATTGGTGGTTTTGTTGAGCCATTCACCTAATCCTGGAAGAAAACCAGGAGCAATGTGCTGTACAATTCCAATAGGAACAGGAAAGTTTTCAGGCAAGCGCGAAAGAATATTCTGCAATACAAGAGGACCGCCTGTAGATGCCCCGATGGCAACGAGTTTAATATCTAAATCTGAAGTTTTAGGCTCTGCTTTTTCTTCTTTAACAGGTTCTATTACCGGTTTCATTTTTCTAAGACTTGCCCAACGTCTTACTACCTTTACTTCTGACATTAATTTTACTGTTTGAATAAGCTCTTTTACAGAGGTTTCAGATTCAGGATGGCCTATTCCTCTTGGTTTTTCCAGTGCAGCAACAGCGCCTGCTTCCATTGTGCGAAACGTCTTATCAACTTCGTCAGGATTCCAGCTTGCACTTACTATTACAATAGGAACGGGATTTGTTTCCATGATCTTTCTGGTAGCTTCGAAGCCGTCCATTTTTGGCATATGAATGTCCATGGTAACCACATCAGGTTTTTTTAAAGCTACCATTTCTACTGCTTCTGTTCCGTCTTTTGCTGTTCCCACTACTTCAATGTCAGGATCAGAGTTCAAGAGGTATTCGAGATAGCCTCTGATCACGGGCGAATCTTCTGTAATAAGGACTCTTATCATACATTAACCCTGTTTAATTTAAATGAGTTTTTTAATAACTTCCAACAGATTACTCTGGTCAAAACTTCGCTTGACAATATATGCGTTTGCTCCTACCTCTATGCCTCGTTCTCTATCCTCACGAGATTCCAATGCAGTTACCAGAACAACGGGTAAGCCACTGGTTTTTTTGTCGCTCCTTATTTTTGAAACAAGTTCAAAACCATTCATTCTTGGCATTTCAATATCTGAGACAACCAGGTCAAAATCTTCTGTTTTCAGAGTTGTGAATGCATCGACGCCATCAACTGAAGTTTTTACAGAATAGCCTGCGGATTCTAATATATTCTTCAGAAGTGTTCTTGAGGTGATTGAATCCTCGGCAATCAGAATTGATTTTTTCACGTCTTTGCCCTCCTCTTTGGCTTCTTTTTTGTGCGAAACAACAACTTTCACAGCCGATTTCATCAAATCGGGAACGTTAAGAATTGGCACTATTTCCCCTGTTCCCAGAACAGTAGCGCCTGTGATATTTCTAACTCGAGAAAGTTGTTTTCCTAAAGGTTTAACAAGCACTTCTTGTTCGGTTATAACCTCGTCTATACCAAATGCAATACGTTTTTCTGTCGCATTAAGAATTAATGTCTGAATAAAAGAATTTTCGTTGTTTTCTTCTTTTCTGGGAAGTTCCAGAACATCTGATAATCGTACGAAAGAAACTGCTTGATTGTCCAGAGTAATTGTTTCTTTGTTTTCTACTGTTTTGATTGTTTCAGATTTGATTCTCATAACTCGTTCGACATTTATTGTAGGAACTACGAAGTTTTGACCTGAAACTTTAATTAAAATTCCCCTGAATGTAGCTAAAGTAATGGGAAG
>CAYYPT010000111.1:0-8305 GCA_964473625.1 uncultured bacterium
TTGGATAGAGGTATAATTTGCACCTTTCCATTAACTTCAGAAACAGCAACCTTACGTCCTGGGAGAATTCCTAACTTTTTGCGCAACCTGGCTGGAATAACTACAGCTCCTTTTGTAGATACAGTTGTCTCTATCATCTCACTGTCTCCCGCTTATGTAATACAAATCTTATTTTTGTTATACATTATATTAATACGAAAAACAATAAATGTCAAGTGAAAAATGGGTTCATCTCCAAATGAGTTGCATCTCAATACGGAATTAACCCTTCAGGGTTTCAGTATTTATCTCATGAAAGGCTAAAGCCTGAATTCCTGAAAAGAATGAGGTCGCCCAGCATAGATATACTGGGCGATCATAGATCATGCACTTCGATTATGGAATCCTTACGGATTAAATCCACATGTTGCTGCTTTAAAATCAATTACATATTTATATAATCCCTTTGCGTGCCTGGCGTCTTTGCGTGAGCGATGTATTTAATATCCCTTGCAAAGGGGGATTATAGGGGGATTCGTTGTTGGAGGATAAATTGTTCTCTTCAGCAATGAATCGTCTGAATTTTTGCCCCAGCAGACGAGAGCAGGGGCTCCCGTCTACCCAGTTCCAATCTCCTTCCCAAACTCCAGTTTGGGAACGCTGCTGAAATATCGCACATTATTTACCGCAGTTAATGCGGATTTTGCAAACAGATTTGAACCCTGCAATCATGGATGATAATGATCTGGGACGTGGACCATTTGGTCTTTGTAGAGGCAACCCGCCAGTCGCCATTACAAAAAATTATTTTGTACCTATCAAGCATGATCCAATTTCATTGTTATACATCATATTATTTCAGTACATACACCATTACATCCCCCACATTTGTCCCTGTAGAGCCTGTAATAATAAGCGACTCACCCAATTTCTTAAATAGGGAATAAGTATCATATCGATCAATATAATCTTTGACATCGAGCTCTTTTTTCTCTGCTCTTTCCAAAGAATAACTATCCACAATAGCACCAGCCGCATCTGGCAAAAAATCAGAACCGTCTGTGCCCAGGCTGGCAAGCGCCCATTGCCCGGGATAGTTCTTCATGGCTAATAGGGAAACGGCAGCAAAGTGCTGGTTCCGTCCACCTTTGCCGTGAGATGAAGGTAGTTTTGGTGTTGTCTCACCTCCAATAATAATGGTATTATAATTTTTATATTTCCCGTCCAGAATCTCCTGAGCCCTTTTAAATGCCACATTACCAGGCTCACCCCTTTGCTCAGCAGTTACAATGAGAGGATTCAATCCCAGTTGTTTCGCCTTTTTAGCCATTGCCTTAAGTGCCAAACTATTGTCTCCAATAATATAATTCTTACAGTTAGTCAAATTTCTGGGAGTTTCTGACTTCCTGCCAGCCTTTCCTTCTCGAATATACTGCCGGATTGATTCAGGAACACGGGTATCATCCCAGAGATTGTAAGTTGACAAAATACGAAAAGCATCATCAAATGTTGAAGTATCTGGAACAGTTGGGCCTGAAGCGATAGCTTCCAGATCATTCCCAATTACATCCGAAATAATTAATGAAATCACTGTAGCAGGGGACATATATTTACCCAATTGGCCGCCTTTTATCTGAGAAAGATGTTTTCGAACCGTATTAATTTCATTAATTTCTGCACCTGATTTTAAGAGAAGCCTGGTGATTTGCTGTTTATCCTCTAGAGAAACTCCTTCTACAGGCATGGGTAACAATGCCGATCCCCCACCGGATATTAAACAAATGACAAGGTCATCTTTACCAATCTTATAAGTATTCTTTAATGCCAGCATTTTACGCACGCCATCCATTCCGGATCGATCTGGTTCTGGATGACTGGCTTTCTGCACATAAATTCTGTAGGTTTCGGAAGAAGAAACAGAATTCACCACTCCGTCTGTAATAATTTCTAAAGGAAGAATTTCTTCCAGAGCTTTTGCCATTGCCCCAGAAGCTTTTCCCCCACCAATAACAAAAACTCTGCGCCCAGAAAGATCGAATAGATCACCCTGAACTTGCAGAATTTTCCGCTTCGAATCATAACGAAGTGCAGATTTCAAAAGATTGAATGGCAAAACAGATTTGATCCCTGCTTCTATGATATCTAAAGCCAGGCCTCGAATATCAATTTCTATGCGGTTAAGAATAATCATCTCACAAAATTCCATTTAACAACTAAACTTTATCATTATTTAATAAAACGAATTGAACATTATAATCTGGAAACTCACTGCTTCCTTGCCCTGTTCATCTATAAATGGATCGTCCTCTTTTTTAAACAACCAGACGACGAGCGGACCAAGCAGAAAACCAATTCCATTTCCAAGAAGGCCTACAAGTGCTGCAAGATGGCAGACCATCGCCCATTTATATATATACCGAGAGCATATCCTCTGAACCTGTTGTTTTTGTCATTTTATCCTCCCATTATTAAACAATCTCGCCCACACGCTATTCATTCCCTGTAATATCGATCCAGATTCTACTTTTGAAGACTAAACCGAATGTATTCACAGATGCGGTTTAACGCTTCTTCATGGAGATGATATGATTATAATACCCACGCTGCAAAACCGGCTCTCCGGGCGTATTACGAATTTGGTTAATACGGGTTTTAGAAACAGATTTGAACCCTGCAATCATGGACGATAATAATCGGGGACGTGGACCATTTGGTCTTTGTAGAGGCGACCGGCCGGTCGCCTCTACAATATCATTATTGTCCGCATGACCATATGTTTTTTGCTCGTTCCCAAACTCCAGTTTGGAAACGCAGGTGAAAAGAAACTCTGTTTCTACATATCAAATAACCAATATCTGTCACGCATGATCTAATTTCATTGATTTGTCATTACCAAAACAAAGTTCTTAACACATGCGGGTTCTACATGTATAAGTGGTATATCATTCTTCCAGAGATTTAAAAAGTTTCTTCCCTTTTTGAGTAGTGATATATTTCTGTCTTGGACTGTTTGGTGCATTTGGATAGAGCATTTCTAAAAATCCTTCCCCTAAAAGTGGTTTTAGAATAGCAGATCTGAAATGCTCTCTGTGTTTTAACTTAAGATAGGATTGTATTTCTCTGCTACTTTTTGCTTCTATGCAAAAATTTAATATTTTTCTTACTTGCTCGGTACTTGCTCGGTACTTGCTCGGTACTTGTAAGGCACTTGTGGGATACTCGTGAGGTGTCTGCTTACTCTCCGGCTGATAATCCTTTTTCACAAACTGCATCTGAAATGCTATCCCAGTCTCATTAAAACGCAGCTCAATATTAGGATATTCTTTCAGGGCTTCCTGAATTTTACGAAAACCAGTTCCCCATTGCTCGATTAAACCTAATTTTTTGAAAATCGGTGCCAGCACTCGGTTGCGAATCTCCGATTGTCCTCCGGACAATTCGGTAATATCTATTGAGGGAGATAATGTGCCAGCGCTAGTAATCTCCAGCATATCGTCAAAAACTGCCACTTTAATATCCTTACCGGATAACGAATAATCACGGTGCACGATGGCATTGATTACCGCCTCCCGAATGGCAAGTAATGGATATTCCCACCTCTCTTCCCGATAAATTCCATCTAACGTGGCACCCTTGGCGATATTGCGCTGGACGAAATGCACGACTTCTTCCGGTTGGCACACAACAGAACTTTTAATGGTAGCCTGATCCAGAAATTCTTCTGTTTTAGTTCCTTTAAAACGGGCGCATTCTATCTTGGCGTAAGGAAACAATTTTTGTTTATGTTCTGAACTACAGAAAAGTAATGCTGCATTGGTAGGATGCTCCTGCCCATTGATTTCTTTAATCAATTTTAATTTCCCTACTGATTTTAAATAATAAGGCACCTGACTGCCCCGGTAAATTTTCACCCGAATTATAGTCTTATCCTCCACGGCCAAAAACGTTATTTCGGGCAGGATGGTTGGTTCACAAAAATCGGCAATGATGTTGGCAATTTGTTCTTCGGTCCGGAAAAGCATCTCATCGGGGATTCCGACCACTTTATGTGGTTCATTCTTAATTCCCACAAAAATCTCACCCCCGGCATCATTGCTGAAGGCAATAACCGTTTTTGCCAGCTCCTCACCTTTAGGCAACGTTTCTTTAAACTCCAAGCGGCGACCTTCAGAGCTATGGATTATTCTATTTAAATCTAATTGACTCATTACCTATATTTTTCTCATTCCCAAACGAACCAGAGGAAAACTATAGCAACCATAAAATTGGTCCAGAGATCGCTTCGCTTATCTCTGGACAATCGGGGGATACTGATCTCAGTGATAATTTCAGTACTCTCCCGCATTACGGATACTATCGCTCCAAAGCGATGGCATCAGTAAACATTGGCCTTTACATCCTCTCTGGCTTTGATATCCCTAAAAGAGAAAGACCATTTGCCAGAACAATACGGGCGGCCCTACAGAGTGCCAGGCGAGCCAGGCTAAGAGGAACATTTTCTGTTACAACTCGTAATTTATCATCTCTTTTACCAGCATGTTGAAACCGGTGATAAATAGTAGCAACTTCTTCTAAGTAGAGAGGAATCTGATGAGGTTCAAAATCATGTGCTGCTTTTTCTACCACGTAAGGGTATAATAAAAGTATTTTAATTAGGTCAATTTCTTCAGGAGCAGTAAGAAGTGAGAAATCTGCTTCTGATTCAGGGTTAATTCCCTCTTTTTCTGCATGTCTTAAAATACTGCAAATTCTCGCATGAGCATACTGAACATAGTAAACAGGATTCTCCTCTGATTGAGTCTTTGCCAGAGAAAGATCAAAGTTGAGATGACTTGACATTGAACGGTTGAGGAAAAAATAACGTGTAACATCTTCACCAACTTCATCAATCAATTCATCAAGGGTCACAAAGTTAGCTTTTCGTGTTGACATCTTGATTTTTTCTTTTCCCTCGGTAAGGGTAACAAATTGATGAATAAGCACTTTTATCTTAGATGTATCATACCCGAGGGCCTTAAGACCAGCCAAAACATCAGGATAAGTGGCAATGTGATCTGCCCCAAAAATATCGATTATAAGATCAAAACCTCTTTCAAGTTTATCTCTGTGATAAGCAATATCTGGCAGCCGGTATGTGGGTTCTCCAGTAGATTTAACAATAACTCGATCCTGGTCCAGACCAAAACGAGTTGCCCTGAACCAGAGAGCACCATCTTTATCGTAAGCCAGATCTTTTTCCTTAAGTTCCTTTATCACTGCATCTATTTTGCCTGTTTCGTAAAGTGATTTTTCGTTGTAATATACATCAAAGACTATTCCAAGACGTCCAAGTGTCTTTTCAATATCCTCAAAGATTACCTTTTTTGCCAGTTCCTGGAAATAGGCAACATCTTCAGAATCCTTAAGTGAATCCCCCTTTTCGTACAATGCTTTCTGTGCAATATCACGGATATATTCACCCTGATAATAATCCTTCGGAAAGTTTACAGTTTCTCCCAGCAGTTCTTTATACCTCAATCTAACAGAATCTCCAAGAACTCGCATCTGCCGGCCAGCATCGTTAAAATAATACTCTCTGGTTACTTTATGCCCAGTAGCAGTGAGCAATCGGGCAATTGTATCACCAATTACAGCCTGCCTTCCATGACCAATGGTTAATGGGCCTGTTGGATTGGCACTGACAAATTCAACCTGTGTTTTTTTACCATCCCCCCAATTGGAAAAACCATAATGTTTATCCTGTTCTAAAATTTTTTGAAGTGTTTTATATAAATAATTAAAACTCAAAGTAAAATTGATAAACCCAGCACCTCCCACTTCTACTTTTTGAATCCACTCTTTATCCAGTTCCATAGTATCAACAAGTAATTGAGCAATTTCTCGGGGATTTTTCTTCACTTTGGAAGCTAAGTTAAAAGCGACATTTGTTGTTATATCGCCGTGACCTTTTTGTTTGCCAAACATTAATTCAACTGAAACAGCTTTTTTATCCGCAAAACCTATTTTCTGAATAGCCTGTTCTATTCTCTCTTTGATGTAGATTTTTATTTCCATTTTACCTCATTCCGAAAAAACTTCCATTTTAGCATCTCCCCACAATCTCTCCAGATTGTAAAATTTTCTTGCTTCCTTCCTGAAAATATGAACAACAACGTCTACATAATCCAGAAGTACCCAGTTCAGATATTCGTACCCTTCTATATGCCAGACCTTAACTCCTTCTTTTCCCATCCCCTCCACAATAGCATCGGCAATAGCTTTTACCTGCACATCAGATTCTCCATGACAAATGATAAAATGATCAGTCATGCTGCTCAAACCCCTAAGATCCATTAAACATACATCCTGAGCTTTTTTGGTTAATGAGTACTCTACAATTCTACGTGCCAGGTGATAAGAATCAGTTTCAATCATTCTATTTCTCCATTATTTGCCAGCACTTAAGCTGTCTGAAGTCTCTACCCAGAACAACTGTTGCATCAATTAAATAAGCTTCATTCACTTCCTGAAGCACCCTCTCTTTTCCTAACCCCAGTGCTTCGGCTATTCTAGCCCCATTCTTTAGACTGCCTCGCCTATCAATTACCACTGTTTCCAATACATTAAATGATTCATAATTGTCTGTCTTCACCACATCAAAACCCTTTGTTCTGAGATAATCTGTAAACTTAGCAGCAACGCCAGGAACCCCGCAGCCATTAAGCACCTCAATCTGGAGAACGCGCACTTTCTCTTCTTTAACTGATCTCTTTTCTACAACCACAGGCGGCTTTGAACAGTGCCGCACTATAAAAAAAACCAGTACAAGATCAACCACTAAAAGCAGTCCAACTAGAAATTTTGTCAATCCACTCTTCCAATCAACAGGGCCCCTACGGGGTTTCTTTCTCCCTCGATATGGCTGTTGTGTGGAAGGCTTTTGCAGAGGACGTACTCTTCGCTTTCTCTGGGATGTCATCGCACACCTCTCGAACAAACAAAAAAATGACCGAGAAAAAGTTTTCCCGGTCTAAAAAACAATACTTCATTCTCGTAAATGTTTTGCACTCAAAAATACCCCATTAACCTACCAGCGATAATAATAGGGTGAATAAAGAAAAGAGGGCATTACCTGATAGTCAATCGTGAAAGACATTTTATTGGAAGGTTTGTAACTAAGCATTGCCCTCTGAACAAACAGCTTCCCGTTTGTTAAATTCATCCCCCCAAAATTTCCAAAAAGAGGATGAAGATACCCCACTCGAACCTGTAAAAGAAGAGGATTTGACAAACGATAGTTCATTGTATTTAAATAAAGTCCCTGGCTGAAGCCTTGTTTTCCAATGGAAAAATAAGAAATTGAATAACTCTGCGACATGCTGAATTTAGGAGAACTTAGAAGATAGTCCAAAAACCCTCTGGGTTTCTGAAAACTATTCTGGGATTTGAGTATATTACTTGCAGAAATAGTAGATTGTGCTTCAACAAAAACAGTTGTTATGATTAGTGATAGAAAAAGAACAGAAAAAACTATCCCCTTTTTCATTTAGCATCACACTCCTTTAAAATAAAATCCTTATGTATTAATTATACAAATTAAAATATAAAAGTCAACTGTTTTTTTTAATGCATGGAACATTAAATCTTTACGGAAATAAACATTACATGTAAAATAAGGAAGTAAATCTCAGAATTCTTAACCAGCGATTTTTACGGCAATTACTCGAGTGGGTTGATCTTATCTGGAGACTGGAAAGAAGATATTTTTTGCCAACATTTAATAAGTTCTTCTTGATGTAGTGATGCCCACTCCGCTACCAATCCCAATGCCCTGTGGGGTAAATAACCAGCGATTAATGCCAGTGTATTGATATTAATTATAGCCTCATGATCTCCATACTCTGCATGAAAATGTGGGGGGAGATGATCTTCATAATACATCTTGATGACAATGCCAAAAAATCGACTAATCTCAGGCATTTACTTTCTCCATTTTCAATTTTGGAAATACCTCTTCAGGAGACTTGCCAGTTATCTTCATATAGATGGCGTCGGAACACAATTCAATACCTCTTCCCCAACGTATTTCTCCACTTTTGCCGATAACAACATTACGGAAAAATTTAATATCTTTCCATACTGCAAACACTCCTTTACCCACAAGATATGAGAGATCCACTTCACCTTCAACCCCATCAGAATATTTTATCCAAAGCTTGTAATCAGGCAATGGCTTAATTTTTATTGGTTTGAGCATCAAAAATACCTCCTGATATGACAGTGCATACTTACCAAAAAGAAATATAACACAATCCAACAATAATGCAAGAAGTAATTTATCTGCATT
>CAYYPT010000112.1:0-3599 GCA_964473625.1 uncultured bacterium
AAGAATGATAACTGTAAAGTGTGCTAAGTGTAAAAGAAAGATTTTCAGGTACAAAAAAATCGGGAAAGGACGGCTTTGGCATTGCTGGAAGGATAGAATAACCGAGGATTACAGTGTCCAGGACGGAGATAAAGTTAAATGTCTATGTGGTAATTTAATCGGAATAGATGAAGGGAAATGGATTAAGATGAAACAGCACACTTTCGTCTTATCAGGAACGATAACAAAAAGGGGATAAAATGAAGGTTACAATTATATACGATAATACTGCTTATAGAGAGGATCTTCAGGCTGATTGGGGGTTTTCCTGCCTGGTTGAAATTGAAGGTGTCCCCAGGATCCTTTTTGATACCGGTTCAGACGGTTCCATACTCCTTTCCAACATGGAAAAACTACACATCGATCCTAAAAGTATTGAGACTGTTTTTATTTCTCATGCTCATTACGATCATACAGGCGGTTTATCAGCTTTTCTTAATGTGAACAGTAATGTTACAGTTTACTGTCCGGATTCATTCAGAGGTGTACGCAGAGCAAAAAAGGTTACTTATGTAAAAAGTTCTCTTCAAATATGCGAAAATGTTTTTTCTACCGGAGAACTTGATGGAATAGAACAATCTATGGCGATAAATACGGAGAAAGGAATTATTGTAATTGTGGGGTGCTCACATCCAGAGATGTCGCATATTCTTAATGCTGCTTCAAAGTTTGGAAAGCTCTATGGCATAATTGGAGGGCTGCACGGGTTTAATAAATTTGATTTGTTCAAAAATCTTGGACTGATTTGTCCAACACACTGTACTCAACATAAAGAAGAGATAAATTCTCTGTATCCCAAGCAGACTATTGAGGGAGGAGCAGGAAGAATAATTGAATTCTAATTACAGTAAATGGAACTTTTAAATAAGTTTTTGAGTTTTAAAATCTATTAAATGTATTAAAAGGAGGAGTTGTGTATGGTAGAAGAAATAACCAGTAAAACAGATTTCGAAAAAATAAAAAAGGAAAATAGCGATTTTTTGATGGTTATTTTTTATACAGATTCTTCTGAGAACAGTAAAAAGTCATTGGATGCACTGAAAGCTGTTAAAGAAGAAAATCCGGAAACACCGATATATAGTGTAAATGCTTCAAAGGTAAAAGACATACATCCCGACTATGGAATACATGCAGCACCTGCAGTTCTGGTTATTAAAAAAGGCGATGTTTCCAAAATTATATATGGAGTTCAGACTAAAGAATATTATTCTATGTTGTTATATGATGCACCTATTATTTCTGCCGGAGGAGAAGAAAAGAAACAGCACAGAATAGTTGTTTATACTTCTCCTAGCTGTCCATGGTGTAATAAATTAAAAACTTATTTGAGAAAACATCATATTATGTTTCGTGAAGTAGATGTCGTTCGTGATCAAAAGGCCGCTCAGGATTTAGTGAGAAGAAGTGGACAAACCGGAACGCCACAGACAGACATAGATGGGAGGATAATAGTTGGTTTTGATAAACCAAAATTGGACGAAATTTTAGGAATAAGAGAAGGTTAAAAACACGAATCAGAAAAAGGAGGTAGACACTATGAAAAAGATTCAACCTGTTAACGACTATGTTCTTATTAAACTTGAGGAGGAACCTGAAGAAAAGACATCGGGCGGGATTATTATCCCTGATACGGCAAAGGAAAAACCCAAAGAAGGAGAAGTCGTTGGAATAGCAGCAGGTGCTTCAGAACAAATATCAATTGGTGACCGTGTTATTTATAAAGAATATTCCGGTACTCAAATAACTTATGAAGGCGAGGAGTACCTTTTGATTCCTGCTTCTGATATCCTCGCCAAATATGTAGAAGTAGATTCTATATAAGCTGGTGGATGTGATTGAGCAACGAACTCTGTTAAGATTAAAGAATTGGTTTGGTGAATACGTCAAGACTTTTAGAACAGAAGATTTTGATTGTCAGCAAAATATTAATTTGAAGGAGGAACATACAGCACGGGTATGTTTAGAGATAATTGATATTGGTAAGAGTCTTGATTTAAACCAGACTGATCTTTATCTTGCAGAGGTAATGGCACTTTTTCATGACGTCGGGCGGTTTGAGCAGTATGCTAAATACAGGACTTTTTTTGATCTTGTTTCTGAGGATCATGCTGCGCTCGGCGTCAAAGTGCTTAAAGAACACAAAGTTTTAGAGGAGATTGATCCTTTAACTCGTGATCTTATATTTAAGGTAATTTTATATCATAACCGTGCAGAATTACCAGAAGATGAAACAGAAGAATGCCTTTTCTTCGCAAAGTTACTTCGTGATGCGGATAAGTTAGATATCTGGAGAGTTGTTACTGATTATTATCATAACAAAAATGGACGCCAGAATAGCAGCATCGAGCTTGATTTGCCAGATATTCCCAAAATTTCAGATGAAGTCTGTCAGGATTTGTTAGCCGGGGAAATTGTAAAAGCAACGTCTATAAAAACGCTTAACGATTTCAAGTTGCTTCAGATAGGATGGATCTACGATGTGAATTTCCCGAGAACATTTCAAATAATTAAAGAAAGAGGCTATATAGAAAAAATTATTTCTGTGCTTCCTCAAACAGAAACAGTAATGGAAATTTATTCACAGGTCAAATCTTTTCTGGAACGACACTGTTCTGATAATTTCCAGCGCTATGTTGAAAGAGATCAGGGTTAACTCATCGTCTCAGCAAATACTTTTTTCTTTTGATTAATTAATGAGGCAAGGAAATGAAGATAAGCCGAGTAGAAGAAATGAGAAACCTGGATAGAAGGGCCGTAGAAGAGTTTGGCATTATTCAGGAGCTTCTTATGGAGAATGCGGGTCAGGCTGCTTATTTTGTTTTATTAAAGGAGCTTGGAATAAGGTGGAAAAACTTTGTTGTCCTCGCTGGTTCAGGTAATAATGGAGGCGATGGGCTTGTAGTTGCCAGAAAAATACATTCAATGGGTGGGAATGTAAAGGTTTTTATCCTTGGCGATGAGGGAAAATTCAAAGGAGCAGCGAAGAAAAACTTCGAGATACTTTCCAGATTCCCTGTAGAGATTAAACATGGCGAATCGCTTAAATCCATTGAGACTGCCCTTTTGAACTGTGATGGAATCGTTGATGCAATATTTGGTACAGGATTATCAAGAACCGTAGAAGGTTTTTACAAAGATATTATCCAGTTAATTAATAGAAGTAAAGGAAAAGTACTCAGCATAGATATCCCCTCCGGCATAAATGGAGATACCGGTGAAGTAATGGGGACAGCTGTAAAAGCTGACTATACTGTAACTTTTGGGCTTCCCAAAATAGGGAATATACTATATCCAGGATATGAAAATTGTGGTAAACTTTATCTTTCACATATTTCTTTTCCTCCTTCTCTGTATAATTTGGATTCCCTCAAAATAGAAATTAATGAACCTGTTCAACTCCCGCAGCGAGATAGAAATGGACACAAAGGAAATTTTGGTGATGTTCTTTTTATTGCGGGTGCATCGAGTTATTTTGGAGCACCGTACTTTTCTGCATATTCTTTTTTGAAAGCAGGTGGAGGTTATTCTCGGCTTGCAACCCCATCCTCAGTTTTGCCTTT
>CAYYPT010000112.1:3699-8247 GCA_964473625.1 uncultured bacterium
GCAGGTTCTGGTGATGTTTTAACAGGTACAATTGCTGCTATGTTTGGATTGGGATTATCTCTGGAAGATGCTGTAAGAACAGGCGTTTTTATCCATGGTTTTTCAGGAGATCTGGCAGCCAAGGATAAAGGAGAGGATGGCGTCTCGGCACAGAATATTTTGGATTATCTCCCGCTGGCTGTTAAATCTTATCGGGAAAAGTTTAATGAAATCACCCAGAATTTTTATGAGACTCTCTATTTTGTATAAAATTAGGAATGTTGTCAGGGATCAGTTTTATCCCCAATTGGCTAAAAATTACTGATGCACAACATAAGAGAAAAGACTGTTAAAGTGGCCGTGCCTACCGAAGATGGAGTAAACATCTTTTCCAAAATGTTGGGGATGGCAGAAGAAATATTTATCTACGAGATTAAGAAAAGGGGAGGACCCAAATTTCTTGAGAGAAGAAAAAATCCCTATGCTCATACAATGCAGCATTTGAAAACCCTGGATGTATACAAAATTATTAATGATTGTGAGGTTATTCTATCTTCTCATATCGGTAAAAAAGGGATAAAAAGGCTGGAAGAACGAGGTGTAAAACTCTTTTTTCAGAAAGGCAAAATGACAAGACGAAATTCAAAAAAGGACTAAAAGATGACAAACTACTATCCAGAATCCAAAGTAGAAGTTCATGGATTCGACGCAAAACATTACGATACCCTGCTCAACATCCTTACTTTTGGCAGCTATCCTTTTTTTATAAAAAAAGCGATTCGTTTAATGGAAATCAGTCCAGAAGATAGGATTCTTGATCTGGGGGCAGGCACCGGCAGAAATGCATGTCTGATGTATAAGTATCTTTCTCAAACTGGAGAGATTATTGGAGTTGATATTTCCGAAGAGATGATTTCCCAGTTCAAAAAAAGGTGCGCTAATTTTCCAAATACCAAAATCTTTAACCAGAGAATTGATCAGCCACTTCCTTATAGTGGAGAATTTGATAAGGTTTTTATCTCATTTGTATTGCATGGTTTTCCCCAAAAAGTGAGGGAACAAATTATTGATAACGCCTTTAATGCCTTGAACGAAAATGGTGAATTTTTTATTCTTGATTACAGTGAGTTTTCGTTGAGTGATATGCCTTTTTATTTAAGAAGTATTTTTAAATTTATTGAGTGCCCCTATGCCTTTGATTTTATTGAAAGAGATTGGAAAACAATATTACGCAATCATGGTTTTGCTAGTTTTAAAACACACGATTTTTTTAAAGGCTATATTAGGCTTTTGATCGGAAGAAAAAATTCGTAGGTTCTCCCTTAATGACTTTCCTTTATTGCTTCATGCAGCATTAGTAAAAAAACCTTTGATTTTTGGAATCTAATAACTTATCTTTAAATATCCTGTGGAGATCTTAATATGCCAATAGTAGAACCTTTTGAAAAATATTGGTCCAAGTACGAAGATTGGTTTGATAGAAACAAATTTGTTTATCAGTCAGAGTTTTTTGCATTAAAGGCAAAACTGCCCGAAGGTAAGAAAGGAATCGAGATTGGAGTGGGAAGTGGTCAGTTTGCTGGTCCTCTTAATATTAAAGTTGGTGTTGAACCGTCCCAGAGGATGCAAAAACTTGCTCGTGCCCGACATATTTTAACTATTGGCGGTGCGGCAGAAAAACTTCCTTTGAAAGATGCAAAGTTTGATTTTGCTTTAATGGTTACCACCATTTGTTTTGTAGACGATATTTCCATTGCATTCAGCGAAGCCTATAGAATACTTAAACAAGGTGGACACCTGATCATTGGATTTGTTGATCGGGATAGCCTTATTGGAAGAGAATATCTTAAACATAAAGAAGAAAATGTTTTCTATAAATACGCTACTTTTTATTCAGTGGATGAGGTGGTTTCTTATCTTAAAAAAATAGGATTTAATAACTTTGATTTTTCTCAGACAGTTTTTCATAATTTGAAAGAAGTGCAAGAAATTGAACCAATAGAGGAGGGATATGGCAAAGGATCGTTTGTAGTGGTTAACGCGTTAAAGTGATTTAGTTAAAGAAGGCTTTTCACTTTGTGTATTGAAAGGAGGGAATGAAAATGAAAATATTGTCTATTATTGTTGCTCTGGGCGGTGTAGTTGCTCTGGTTTTTTCAATTATTGATATTTTTGCACACACCTATATTTTAGGCGTCACAGGGGCAGGGTATCTGAGAGGTGCGTCTGCTCTCTTTTTATTAGCACTGGTTATCATAGCTTATGATAAGTGTTTTTCTTGTAAAAAGTAGAAGTAGTGTGGATATGGGGAGATAAAAAATATATAAGGGCACTGGTGTTTGTTTTTCTACCGGTGTCCTTTTTTGTTTTAATCTTCAATATTACTGCAGGAGGACAGTATGGAATCTGAAAAAAGCAAGGTTAAGGGACTTCCCAAAAATGCCTACACACCTCTTAAAGAAGGTGAAAAGTATGTTCCGTATATTCCCGGGGAGAAAACTATTCCAGAAGTAACAGTCAGATCAGTGTTAACAGGCGTGGTGATGGCTGTTCTTTTTTCTTTTTCGGCTTGTTATCTGGGGCTTGTTGCAGGACAAGTTTTTGAGGCAGCTATACCGATTGCGATTCTGGCAGTAGGCATGGCAGGTCTTTTTACACGAAGAAGTACGATTCTGGAAAATGTTATTATCCAATCTATTGGTGCTGCTTCAGGTGTCGTTGTGGCCGGAGCAATTTTTACACTTCCAGCACTTTATATTTTAGGTTTAAAGGTCAATCTCTTCCAGACTTTTATTGCCAGTACTCTTGGAGGTTTTCTGGGTATTCTCTTTCTAATTCCGCTCAGGCGGTATTTTTGTGCAGAGCAGCATGGAGTACTTCCGTTTCCAGAAGCTACTGCCACAACTGAAATTCTTGCTACCGGTGAAAGTGGAGGAAAATCGGCTAAAGTGCTTGTTCTTTCTATGGTAATAGGAGGAATATACGATTTTTTAGTCGAAGCAATGCACATGTGGCCCAAACAGCTCAGGACAGATATACTTTTTGGGAAATGGGGTACAGCATTAGCTAATAAAGCGAGATGGGTACTAAAGCTCGATGCCACTGCCGCACTTTTTGGGTTGGGTTACATTGTTGGTATTAAATATGCCTCGATCATTGCTGCCGGGTCAATTCTTTCCTTCTTGGTATTTGTTCCACTGATTTTTCATTTTGGTCAATATGTTCCTTCTATCCTTCCTCCAGGAGAAATTCCTATATCTCACATGACAGAACTTCAGGTTTTTTCTGCCTATGCCCAGAAAATAGGTATAGGAGCCATTGCAATGGCAGGGGTTCTGGGTATTCTAAAGATGGGCAAGATCATTGTTACATCTTTTTCCATAGGATTGAAAGAGATATTTCGTGGTTCTCATGATAGCGGCAGGTCAGTTCTCCGCACCGATTTAGACCTTAATATAAAGAACACGATTCTTTTGATCGCAGGTACCCTGGTATTTGTTTTCTTAGCTTTTTGGTTGTTTGCTTCCCCTGCCGGTTCTGTGGGATTTACCCTAAAAGTAGCAGCCATTGGTCTTTTTATTGTTACTCTTTTGGCTTTTCTTTTTACACCTGTTGCTGCAAGAGCTATTGCTATCGTAGGAGTTAACCCTGTTTCCGGAATGACCTTAATTACTCTGATTATATCTTCTCTTGTGCTTGTAGCAGTGGGTCTTCGTGGTGCTATAGGAATGACTGTGGCTCTTATTATGGGATGTGTTGTTTGTACTTCTCTTTCAATGTCAGGAGGGTTTATTACTGATCTTAAGATAGGTTATTGGTTGGGAGCTACTCCAAGGAACCAGCAAAGATGGAAATTTTTGGGAGTGATTGTTTCGGCAATTTCAGTTTCCCTGGCTATTTTACTAATTCAAAAAGCTTATGGATTTACAATTGGAGGGAGTATTCTGGAAGGTGGGGTTCCCAATCCTGCAATTGCGGCTCCTCAGGGGAATTTAATGGCTGCGATTATCAAATCTTTGATGATTCAGTCGAAGGTTCCATATCTTTTATACAGCCTGGGTGGCCTAATTGCTATTCTACTGGAAATGGCGGGCGTACCTCCTCTAGCATTTGCTCTGGGGATGTATCTTCCCATTCAAATTAATATGCCTTTGCTGGTTGGGGGCATCATTTCCTGGCTGGTGATCCGGGTTTCAAAGAAAGTGAAAAGAAAAGAAGGAAATTCTCCCAAGGAAAGAGGTACCCTGATTGCATCTGGTTTTATTGCAGGTGGTGCTCTTATGGGAGTTGTAGGGGCCTTTCTTAATTTGAATGAGATAGGTAAACCAATACGGTTCATTTCTATAGGAGCACGGTATACAAAAGAAATTGTAGAAAAAACAGGAAAAGTTGTTTGGGGGATTCCTCATTCAGGATATTTACACTATTTTACTTCCCTTTCAGGTCAATTAATTAGTTTAGTAGGTTTTGTGGGGTTGTGCCTATTTGTCTATTTTTATGCCAAAGGAAATTCAAAAGAGTAAAGGTTTTAGTGCCAATACTGCTTCTGTTCGATTTTTTTAGAAACGG
>CAYYPT010000113.1:0-8230 GCA_964473625.1 uncultured bacterium
GGAATTTTGATTTTTCCCCAAGGCTTCATTGTTTGTATTTTTGGTTCATCTCCAAATGAGTTGCATTTAAGTGGTAATTTTTTAACCAAATTCAAATGCCCACAATCAGAAACTGTGTTAGATCAGTATTTTAGTTTTACTTAATAATATTGAGCTGCCTTAATCAGACTTTGAAACTTTGATTCTTTTTACACGTATAAATAATATCTTGTTTTACAATAAACAATTCTTTTCCCCACCAAACACAAAAAGAGAGGTGTAGCTATGAGACTAAAAAATCATTTACGTAAGGGATTCACGGGGGGAATAGTCTTTTTACTCCTGTTTTTTCTTGTAGGAGCTATTCCTGCATCTGCTGATGAAGGCATGTGGACATTTGATAACCCGCCCATTAAACAACTTCAGAAACGCTACGGTTTTGTTCCCACTAAGGAGTGGTTGGATCATGTCCGGCTTTCCAGTGTGCGTTTTATGGATGGGGGGTCAGGTTCTTTTGTAAGTCCAAATGGTCTTGTAATGACGAATCACCACGTTGCTGTTGGACAGTTGCAGAAAATGTCTAATGCTACAAGGAACTATGTTGCTACCGGCTTTTATGCAGCTACGCAGAAAGATGAACTCAAATGCCCTGACCTTGAGGTAAATGTTCTTGTTTCCATGGAAGATGTTACCAAGAGGGTATTAGCCGCTGTTAAAAAAGGGATGAGTGATGAAGAGGCTTTGAAAGCTCGTAGAGCAATGATTGCCAAAATTGAGCGGGAGAGTCTGAAAAAAACAGGACTGCGCTCAAATGTTATCAGCTTGTACCATGGCGGAGAATACTGGTTGTACCGGTACAAAAAGTATACGGATGTTCGTTTGGTTATGGCCCCGGAACGACAGGCAGCCTATTTTGGGGGCGATTCTGATAATTTTACGTATCCTCGATATGATCTGGATATGGCTTTCTTCAGAATATATGAAAACGGAAAGCCTATCCATTCCAAAAATTATTTTAAGTGGAACGCTCATGGAGCAAGTGAAGGCGAGTTGGTATTTGTCTCTGGGAATCCTGGTTCCTCAGATCGGCTGTATACTTATGCTCAGTTGGAATATCAGCGTGATTACCGCTATCCTTTAATTCTTAATTATATCAAAAGATGGATCAAGATTTTACGCAACTATGCAAAACAAGGACCAGAGCAAGAGCGAAGGGCGCTGGTTCAGATTTTTGGTCTTGAGAATGCGAAAAAGGCCATGACCGGAGAGTATCAGGGACTTCTCGATAAAAAATTAATGGAGACCAGAAAAAAGCAAGAAGATGATTTCCGCAAATTAGTGGCCAGCAATCCTGAGTGGCAGAAGAAATATGGAGATGCCTGGGATACAATTAGTCAGGTAATAGAAAAAGAAAAGAAAGTGGCAAAAGAGCGTTTCTATCGTCGTATAATTGCGTCTCGTCTTGCTGGAATTGCTTCAACTATTGTGTTTTATGTAGAAGAAATAAAAAAGCCTGATTCAGAGCGTCTTGAAGGATATCACGATTCTCAATTAAATAGCTTGAAGTTTCGGCTCTTTTCACCTGCGCCTATCTATCGTGACATGGAAGAGGCAAATTTAGCTGGTGGTTTGCAAATGTCATTGGAAGCTCTGGGACCTGACGATCAATTCATTAAAATTGTACTGGATGGACGTACTCCAGAAGAAGCGGCAAAGGAATTAATTGAGGGGACAAAACTTACAGATGTAAAGTTTCGGAAATCTTTAGTAAAAGGTGGCACAAAGGCTGTGAAGAAGTGTAAAGATCCATTGATTCTTCTTGCCAGAAAACTTGAGCCAATGATGAGAAAGGATAGAGAGTGGAGTAAAAAATACATCGAGAGTGTTCTTACACCTGCAACAGAGAAAATTGCTAAAGCACGGTTTGCAGTTTATGGAAAAGATGTCTATCCTGACGCAACATTTACACTTCGGTTATCCTACGGGACCGTAAAAGGTTATCCCATGAATGGAACAAAAGCTCCCTATAAAACCACACTGTACGGGTTGTTTGATCGAGCATTAAGCTTTGATGCAAAAGGAGAATATAGTTTGCCCAAGCGTTTCTGGGAAAGAAAGAACAAGCTCGATCTTTCTACCCCTGTCAATTTTGTTTCTACCTGCGATATTATTGGTGGGAATTCAGGGTCACCTGTAATTAATAAAAAAGCTGAAGTTGTTGGTTTGATTTTTGATGGAAATATTGAAAGTCTGCCAGGTCGTTTTCTCTACGATGAAGAAAAAAATCGTGCTGTAGCTGTACATACTGCCTATATCACAGAGGCTCTTCGCAAGCTCTACGATGCTAATGCTCTTGCAGATGAACTTGAAGGAAAATGATTGATCGTATAGCTTAATAGTAGCGGTATGATAAGGTGGTCTTCACTTTAAAAATGGAGACCACCTTTTTTAAAGATCGGGATTTGCAATGCCAGAATTGCCAGAAATAGTTATAATTGCTGAACAGATGAATCGCATCTTACCTGGGAAAAAAATCCAGGATATTTCTATATTTCAGCCTAAATGTCTTAATCATCCTGAGAAGGACTATCACGATCATGTTTCTGGAAAGATTATTAATAGTATAAAACCATTTGGGAAATGGATAGAAATAAATTTAGATGGAAACGATCGCCTGATGGTTAATCTTGGGATGGGTGGTGAAATTTGTTATTTAAAAGCCAATGAATTTCCCCCAGAAAAAAGTCGAATTGTTCTTCGTTTTACTGATAGAACAGGTTTTTTTATTACACTCTGGTGGTTTGGCTATTTTCATCTGGTTTTGAAAGGGGAAAATCATCCTATGACCCATAGTTTGGGTCCTGATCCATTAATGTTGTCCTATGAAAATTTCGAAGAAATTCTTCATGGACGAAAGGGCAGAATAAAATTCTTTTTATTAAACCAGAAAAGAATTAGGGGAATAGGGAATTTTTATATTCAAGAAATTCTTTTTCGAGCGCGTCTTCATCCACTGCGAGAGATACCATCGCTCTCCTTTAAAGAAAAAAAAAGATTATTTAATGCTATCCAGTATGTTCTAAGAAATTCAATAAAGCTGGGATCCAGTTCTTACGAACTTGATTTCTTTGGCGAAAGAGGTCGATACAGGTTAGATCAATCTATTGCTTATAAAGAGAACGCTGTTTGTCCTGTCTGTAAATCTAAAATACAAAAAATAAAAACAGGTTCCACTATGCAGTATATATGTCCGAAATGCCAAAAGCTGTAAATGATTTATGAGCTCATTTTAATTCTAATTGTTCGAATAAAGTGGCTATTTCCCTCCAATAGTCATTTCTCCAACTTTGATGGTTGGACCTGTAATAGGACGTCTGAATTCTAAATCATTTCCTATCATTTCTATATTTTGAAGAATACGGCCGAGATTACCAGAGATTGTGATTTCTGCTACTGGATAAACGATTTCTCCTTTTTCGATCCACATGCCAAATGCTCCCCGCGAGATATCGCCTGTTGTTGGTATTGTTCCCTGACCAATAGCACCTGTTAAAAGAAGTCCTTTATCGACAGATTTAATAATTTCCTCAGGTGTAAATTCTCCTGGGGCAAGATAAAAGTTGTTGGGACCTGAGCCGTTTCCTGTTGAATGCATTTTTAGTTTGTGGGCAGCATACGTATCCATTAGAAAGTTCTTGAGAATTCCCTTTTCAATTACGAAAGTTTTGCGAGTTGGCACACCTTCTCTATCAAATGGTTTTGTCCCTAGCGCTCCTGGGATAAGTCCGTCATCTATGACAGTTATGAGCGGGTTTCCTATTTTTCTCCCGAGTTTTTCAGCAAGGAAGGATTGTTTGAGATAAACATTGGTTCCATTAATACAGGTATAGAGAAAACCGAGAAGACTTCCGGTCATTGGTGGTTCAAATACAACAGGGACGTTCTGAGTTTTTATTTTTCGACCGCCAATGAGCCGTGTTACTCTGTGAATGGCTTTTTTTGCAATGGCTTCTGGAGTCATCAGATCATCAAGATTTCTGGCAAAATCGTACCAGCCTTCATCAAAAAGATTGTTTTTGTCACCTGATTGGAGATACACTCCGCAGGAACAGGTTGTTTGCTGGTAAGAGCCGCTGAACCCATTAGAATTTGTTAGATAGGTTGTTCCTGTATATGTCCCGAATTCTGAACCGTAAGATTTCTTAATTCGTTTATCAGCAAGGCATATTGCCTCTGTTTCCTTAGCTGCTTCAATTTTTTTTTCAGGAGCAAGTTCAAGAATTTTTGGGTCAAATATTTTTAATTTTTCTACCTCAACATTTATTTCTTCTCGTTCCGGAAGGCCAGAAAAGGGATCAAGGCTGGATATTTTTGCCCGTTGGATAGTACTGTCAATTAAATAGTAAAGTATTTCTTTGGATAAATCTGAGGAGAAACCTGTAGCTACTCTATGGTCAATGATGACTTTTAAAGACAATCCCTTATCGCCTGCTTCGATGAGTTTTTCTATATTCCCTTCTCTTATTTCTACTGAAAATTCTTTTGCTTCTCCAATAGAAACTTCAATTTCATCGGCTCCTTTTTTTCGGCCGTAGGTAACAAGTTCCTCGGCCAGATGGAGTAAATTTTTATTTGTCATCTTCTGCCTCCTACGGTCATCCGTCGAATTTTTAGAGTGGGAGTACCAGCTGTAACAGGTACTGATTGACCTTCTTTACCGCATGTTCCAAGAAAAAAGCCCATGTCATTGCCTATCATTTCAACCTCTGTTAATATCTGAATGTTAGTGCCAATAAGCGTGGCATTTTTGACAGGTCTGGTAAGTTTACCGTTCTCGATGAGATAACCAAGATTTACAGAGAAAGTAAACTTTCCCGAGTCCTGGACCTGACCGCCCTGATAGCTCACAGCGTAAAATCCCTTTTTTACAGATCTGATGATCTCTTCAGGATCGGATTCTCCACGAGCAAGTACAGTATTGCACATTCTTGGGATTGGACTATTTTGATAATTTGCTCTACGTCCATGGCCGTTTGGTTTCATTCCCATTATCCGGGCAGAAAGCCGATCCTGTAGGTATCCTACAAGTTTTCCTCTTTCTATTAAAATGGTTTTTTTAGTTATAGTGCCTTCATCATCTATGTTTAAACTTCCTCTGTAAAAGGGAATCGTAGGATCGTCGTAGACGGTAACAATTGGCTTTGCAACTTTTTTACCCATTTTGTCCCACATGATTGAAGTTCTTTTACGGTTACCATCAGCTTCTAAAGGATGTCCCACTGCTTCATGTATCATTACTCCTGATTGTCCTGAGTCCAGAATAACTGGCTGTTCACCAGCAGGTGGATCCACCGCTGAAAGGAGAATCACTGCTTCTTCCGCAGCTTTTTGTCCAATCTCTTCTGGTGTTTTCTCTTTTTCAAAGTAACCTGATCCAACTCTGCCGCCTCCTGAGTAAAAACCAGTAGTTCGATTTCCTTTTTCTTCGGCTGTAGCGATCGCAATAAGACGTACCTGTGGTCTTATGTCAGAAACAAGCAATCCTTCACTGTTTGCGATGGTTACATACTGGATGCTATCTGCAAGGCTAACCTGAGTTTTAACAATTCTCGAATCATATTTTTTTGCAGAATTATAGCTTTTTTTTACAAGCTCAATTTTGGAGTTGAGGTTGTAACTTGAGAAAGGATGGTTTTGATCGTAAAGCTGATGGGGAAGTGTTGTTTCTGACAGGTCGGCTGCAGGGAATTTTCCTCCGGTAGATGCAATGGCTGCTGCGGTAAGTGCAGCCTGGTTTATTTTATTGAACGAAACATCGCTTGTATAAGCATAGCCTGTCTGTTCTTCCTTTATAACACGTATTCCCACTCCAAGAGTAATATGCTGAGAGGATTGTTTAATAATATCCTCTTCCATTTCCACTGAGTTGGCAACGCGATATTCAAAGAAAAGTTCAGAAAACTCCCCGCCTTTAGAAAGGGCAATTTCAAGGATTTTTTTTATTTCCTCTCTTGTAATGTGGAAACTTTCCTCAAAGAGAAAAGCAGATGGAGAGGGAATTTTTTCTGCAGTAAATAAATTGTGCCAGAGATTGGTACTTTGTGTTTCCATAATTCCTCCTGAACTTTGGCAAAAATGTCAAAGTTACTTCATAACGATAAATTCGAAATTCTAAACAAATTCAAATATGGAATAACAGAAACCCAAAAATAGGATTGTGGGCATTTGAATTTAGAATTTTATCGTATCAGTTAATAAAAAATATGTCCCATTCCAAAGGATTTATGTTCAAGTTACTTCATCCTTCGACTCCGCTCAGGATGAGGAAAATAGCATTTTAATAATTGGCCTTTTGTATAAACGTTTAGTTACTCATTGTCTTACTCATCTAAATACAAAATGCGGCTACGCAATCGTTTAATTTCACTCCGCTGCCGTTTGGCTTTTAATCGTTCTATTTTTGCCGTGTAAGGAGGTGCTGTTTTTTTTCTTGGTTTTGGTTTTTTTGAAGCTTTCCGAATTAATTCTACGAGACGATCAACAGCATCCTGGCGGTTTTGTTCTTGGGTTCTATAACGTCTTGCGTCTATAATAAGTATACCGGCTTTGTTGATTCGTTTTCTATACAGAGACAGCAAACGTTGACGTACATCGTCGGGTAATGATGGAGAGTGAACCACGTCAAATTTGAGCTTTACAGCAGTGGCAACTTTGTTGATATTTTGACCTCCTGGTCCAGATGATTTGATGAATTCCAGTTTTATTTCACGTTCGTCGATGGAGATTGTATTGGTAATCTGTATCATTATTTACTGATTTTTCCTTTTCTCACTTTTATAGGATTTCTTGAACCCCATATATTCTGTTTGATTTCGCTAATCAGCTTTTTGGCAATTTCTAAGGATTTCAAAGCTTGGCCACTTGAATAAAGGTCAAGGAACTCTCCAGCAAGAAAAGGGTCTTTTTTGTAGAGTTTCAGAGCAGTTTCTTCAACAGCAGGCTGGAGAGAAAAAGCCTGAGTCTCAAATTTGTTCCAGGCACTCCTCACGTATTCGATGGTTCTGCTATAATTTTTGTCCACCATTTCTCCGAGAAGAGCAAAAACAGAAGATGCTGATTCCATGTTCAGTTTCCATGTTTCATCAGGTACGTTAAAATGAAAATCAAGCAAATTTTTCTTGGTAGTGTAAAAACTTTCAGGGGCCATGTGAAAGGCTTGAGGAATTCGTGTTGCTCCTAAGTACCAGGGGACAAAAACGCTTGAACAGGGCTGATCCAGAGCTCGCCAGATTAGTGTTCCTATTGCTGGAGGTAACCAGCTTCTTTCTTCTATGACCGTGGTTCTGTGAGTAGTGTAATTGCAGATCGTATAAGGAGTTTTATGTGGGCTTTTTTTATAACCGTACGATTTATCAAGATCTGTGCCTTCGTAATGATTCCTTAAAATTGTCATTATATCTCTAGTAGATAGTTTATGATCGGGTTTCACTGAAACTGGCATTATGCCTGTCTGTGCCTCTTGCCATGTAATCGAAAAGTTTTTATTCAAAAGTCTTGCCAGGTTCCACTGACGACGTGTATTAGAAGGATTGGTTCGCACTTTTTCTGGAGCATAAACCTTTGCAAAATCAAAAGGTTTACCACTTTCAGGATTGTACCAATCTCTTTTGACGGCATAATCTATTAAATCTGGTGAGCAGATGAAGTTTTCTCTGTCGTTTATATTTACTTCGTGAATACTAAAAGTATTAGCAATAATGGCTACCTCATCATCGTGTACTCGACGGGCAACATATTGTTTACCTCTAACCATTTGAAGTTGCCATGCTTCGTTTGGGCCTACAATGTTGAGATTTCTACCAGATGCATTGTAACCGTATTTGTCCAGAAGTTTTGCAGCAAGTTCCACTGCTTCTCGTGCAGTTTTGCACCGCTCTGCCAAAATAAATCTCAACCTAAAACCCAGACCACCATTGATCAGATCTCCCCGAGCTTCAACAACATCTACGGGATCTTCTCTGGAAACGCATCCATTACTTCCAAAAGCAACTCCCCATTCATTGACTACCATGTTGGAGTACGAAGTACCAGGGCACTCATCCCACAGGTAGGCATAGGTTTCTTTTACCTGGGGGATTGTACCGCCTGCCTCAAGTTGAACTACATCACCTGGTTTGTAAGTTTTTCTTGGAACATACCAGAGATAGTCTACTTCTCTTTGACTGTCATCTTCTGTTTTTCCAAAAAGAAT
>CAYYPT010000114.1:0-8201 GCA_964473625.1 uncultured bacterium
ATTTAATATCCCCCTTTGGCCAAAGGGGGATTATAGGGGGATTCGTTGTTGGAGGAGAAATTGTTCTCTTCAGTAATAAATCGTCTGAGTTTTTACCCCACCACACGAGAGCAGGGGCTTCGTCTACCCTAAATTCAAACGTTCACAATCCCTTATAAAGTAACTCAGAAATTATACAACAAACAGTTTTATTTATAACTCAGAATCACCTTAGGTACTGACAGGGTTTCCCCTCTCAGGGCGGTGAAATCCAACCGGTATTCTATGGCTCTCGCATTCTGCAAATTTATAGGCAGTTTGCCGTCTGCTCCAATGTTCTGCCATGGTTTTTGTTGTTTTTTCCTGAAAACATATTCACGTACACTCAATTTAACTTTTTTCCAGCGGGGGTCCTGGGAAGTGTCAAGCCGCAGCCTGAGAAATTTTGCCCCAGGAAATAGTCTCCGAACAGGGGAAATGTAAGTTGCACCGTCTCCTTTGACAAATAGTTTTCGTTCTTCTGTAAATTTTAATCCCGGGCCAAACTTGCCCATCACAAAATCCAAATCAGTGAAATACCAAATCTCTCCTAGTTTTGGGCCATTTAGAATCCAGCGGAGACCAACTGGGTTGATCGATACTACAGACGATTTTGTCCGCAGTGTGAAATTATTCTCTCCGGGTTCTATCCACAGTCGTTTTTTTCTGTTTCCTTTTTTTGTGTGTATGAGAACATCCAGCGGCATTTTATATCGGGTTCGACTTGTGGAAAAATTGCTGATATGGATGATTATTTGTCTATTTTTAATCTGACTCTCAAATTGAATTTTTGGCCAGCCTGTTCCATAAATCCATTCGAGAAAGAACCAGGAAAGATCTTTACCGTAATTTTTTTCACATACGGCCTGGAAATCTGCTGTGGTTATATTTTTGTAACGATAGTGTGGGTCAGCATTAAAATCTTTCAGGCTTTTAAAAAATAACTTATCGCCCATGATATATCGCAGCATGTGCAGTACCCATGCGCCTTTCCAGTAAATATTCAGATGATATGCTTCGCTTGCGTTGTTGTGTCTCATCTGGTATACTGAAACAGTTGAGTCTATACGAAAACTCAACTGTGCCATGTATTGATGCATAACTTCGGAGCCAAATACATGTTCTACCCAGAGAGCTTCTGAATAGGTGGCAAACCCTTCGTGAAGCCAGAAATCACCCCAGTTTAGAGCGGTAACGGCATTTCCCCACCATTCATGAGCAAATTCATGAACAACCATAAAGTTAAAATAATGATTATACCACCTTAGAGGATTTGGTTCCCCTGGTATTAATGTGTGTGGGAAAATTGGTCCCACTGCTACTGCCGTGGAATGTTCCATGCCAGGGTAGGAGGATTGCACCAGCGCAATTTTATTATCAGAAAAAGCAAACGGACCGTAGTATCTGGTATACAGCTTGAGTTCATCTGGGAAACGAGGGAAAAATTCCTGCATGGCTTTTTCTTTATCTTTCTGCAAAACGTAATAATGGACAGTAATACTTTTTTGTCCACGTTCTGGGATAACAGCTTGAGTCAGATCAACATAAGGTCCTATGTACATTGTGATCAAGTAAGTTGAAGTTGGATGTGTAACCAGCCAGTTGAATGCTTTCCATCCTCCTGTATCGGGTACTGTTCCTAAAAACTTTCCGTTGCTAACAGCAAACAAAGTGTCGGGAACAATCAAGGTAATTGCTATTGAATCGGCTTTGTCTTCTGGATGAAAGAAAGCTGCCTTGCACGGCCACCAGAAATGAGCACCCAATGTTTGACAAGATGTCCCTATCCATGGCTTCCCATCTGCGGTTTGAGAAAAAATAACAGCCCTGTTTTCAAATCTTTTTCCACTTTGAGGCGGCACACCACCGTAATTGATCTGAATTGAAAATCTCTTGCCCAGAACCAATTGATTTACCAGGCCAACTGCCAATTGGTTGTCTGAATAACGATATCCAAGCTCTGTACCGCTACGGGTATCCAGAATACTATAAATATGAAATCCATCAGCGAAATCCACTACAACCGAATCCATTCCAGCGGCCAGGCTGATTCCTTCTATAATTGTACTGCCAGAAATAAATTTCTTGGCCGGGTTTACCTTTAGTCGCAGAATATATTTTTTGACGTCGTAATCAGTACGGCGATCATGATAATACCTTCGCTGGGCAAAAACCGGTAAAAATAGAATAAAGGTAAAAAGTCCTACCACAGCTATTCTTAAATGCTTCATCATTAGCCTCCGAAATTTATTTTATAGTAGATTTAGAGACAATTGAATATAAGAAAAGTAAAATAGAATATCAAATTTATTTCTCTTGACTTAATCTTTAAAAGTTGTATATTGGAAATGTGATTACAATTCGAGCCATCTTAGCTTAGAGTATGAATAAGATCTTACCACCTAATAATCATATCGGAGATTACGAGCCGCGGTTTGGAAATTTCTATGATCTTATGCCCCATCGCGTGCGGGAAATACTGTTAGTATCCAGCCTTTATGATTCGTTTATCCTTGAGGAAGATGGGCAATTAGGTGAGCATCTCTTTAGCGATTATTTTGATCTAAAACTCTCCTCTGCTCCAAGAATTACCCGGGTATCCACTGGTGAAGATTCACTCGCAGCCGTCAGAAGTAGATCATTCGATCTTGTTATAACAATGATGCGGCTGAGTGATATGGACATTTTTACATTTGGTAAACGTATTAAAGCTCTCCGCCCAAACTTACCCATAATATTACTGGCCTACGAATCTGAAATCACTGCTCCTTATTTGAAAATTGCCAATATTCCAGGTATTGACAAGATCTTTGTCTGGAGTGGAGATACTAAAATATTCCTGGCGATTACTAAATTTATTGAGGATCGTCTTAATGTAAGCCACGATACTCGTGTTGGGAATGTTCGAGTAATTATTGTAATTGAGAATTCAAGGCGTTACTACTCCTTATTTCTACCGCTCATATATACTGAAATTATGAAACAAACCCAATCCCTAATTGCCGAAGGTTTAAACGAGATGCACCGTCAACTAAGACGGCGAGCACGGCCAAAAATCCTTTTGGCCAGTACTTATGAAGAAGGGATGAAACTCTATCGAAAGTATTACAAGTATGTACTGGGAGTTATTTCTGATATACGTTACTCCCGGGCTGGAGAGATTGACCCTGAGGCAGGATTTAAATTTGCTGAACAAATAAGAAAAAAAGATCCAGAAATGCCCATGCTTCTTATGTCTGCCCAGAAGGAAAATAAAAAAAGGGCAGAATCAATGGGTGTGAGTTTTCTCGATAAAAACTCTAAAAGTCTTTTGCAGGATTTAAGAGAGTTCATTCTTGATCATCTTGGTTTTGGCGATTTTGTATTCCGAATCCCCGGCGGAAAAGAGGTAGGACGTGCATCTACAATGCGGGAAATGGAAGAAATGCTGGCAAAGGTACCGGCTGAATCGCTTATCTACCACGCCAGTCGCAATCATTTTTCTAACTGGTTAATGGCAAGGACAGAATTTACACTTGCTGCAAAACTCCGGCCTCGCAAAATTTCTGATTTTGCTGATGTGGAGGAGGTAAGACAGCACCTCCTTAATTCGATAAAAGAGCTGCGGGAATCCAAACAGAAAGGGGTAATAGTAGATTTCTCCCGGCGTCAATTTGATCCCGGCAGTGTTTTTATCCGTTTTTCAAGCGGTTCTCTGGGGGGAAAAGCGCGAGGGATAGCATTCATCAGAGCGCTGCTTGATCAAAGCCGTTTTTATGAGCGTTTCCCCGATGTAAAAATCGCTGTTCCTAAAACAGCAGTAATTGGGACTGATATATTTGATCAATTTCTTGACGATAACAATTTACGATATATTGCTATTCAGGAAACAGATGATGAAAAGATTGCCAGGATTTTTCTAAAAAGCCAATTGCCCGACACGCTAATCAGTGATCTGGAATTCTTTCTTAATCAAATCCATTATCCCCTTGCCGTCAGATCCTCAAGTCTGCTGGAAGATTCCCAGTACCAGCCATTTGCCGGATTATATTCCACCTACATGCTCCCTAACAATGCATCCTCTCTTAAGGTCAGGTTGAAACAACTTTCTGATGCTATTAAACTTATTTACGCCTCTACTTTTTATCAATCACCCAAGGCTTACATCGAGGCACTTTCACGGGGCATTGAAGAAGAAAAGATGGCTATTATAATTCAGGAACTTGTTGGCCAGCGATTTGGGGATTCTTTTTATCCCTATTTTTCGGGTGTTGCACAGTCTTACAATTATTACCCTGTTTCTTATCTTAAACCAGAAGATGGAATCACTCAGGTAGCTTTGGGATTGGGTAAAACAGTTGTGGATGGCGGTAAAGCACTTCGTTTCTCCCCACGGCATCCCAACATTCTTCCACAATTTTCAACTCCAGAAGAAATACTTGAACATTCGCAGCGGGAGTTCTATGCACTTGATCTCTCCAACCCATCAGTAAAATTGTCAAAAGACGATGATGTAACATTGATAAAGCATGATCTATCGCGGGCTGAACAGGACGGAACCTTGGCACCAATTGGCGGTGTCTATTCTCCCAACAATCATATGATTTATGACGGTATTTATCACGAAGGACCTCGAGTTGTTACTTTTTCTCACGTTCTTAAATCAAATATATTTCCTTTATCTTCAATTCTTTCGGAACTCCTGGAACTTGGCTATTACGGGATGGGTTGTCCTGTGCAAATTGAGTTTGCGGTAAATTTAGCCAGCAAGGGTAAAAAACAATCAGAATTTTATTTCCTTCAGATTCGACCTATGATTGGCGGCAGGGAATATTCCCAGGTAATTATTGAAGATATAGATCAGAAATTCATTCTGTGTCGAACTTCAGACGCGCTGGGTAACGGTTTAATTTCTGATATTTCTGATATTGTTTATGTTAAGCCAGAAAAATTTGATGCATCTCGTACGATTGAAATTGCTGGAGAAATCGGAAAGCTAAATAGTGAATTAGCAAAACTTGGAAGAAAGTATATACTTATTGGTCCAGGCCGCTGGGGAACTGCAGATAGTTGGCTGGGAATACCCGTAACCTGGGATCAGATTTCCAATGTTCGTGTGATTGTGGAAACAGATCTGGACGGATACGCTATTGAACCCTCTCAAGGAACCCATTTTTTTCATAATCTCACGTCCTTCCAGATAGCCTATTTTTGTATTAGATTAAATAAAAAAGATGACTACATTGCCTGGGATTGGTTAAACCAGCAGCCTGCTATTAGCGAGACTAAATTTTTGCGTCATATTTCTCTACCCTCTTCTGTGGAGGTTAAAATTGACGGCAGCTCAAGACTGGGGATAATACTTAAGCCAAAATACCATTCAGTCGGATAATAAGTTAAAAAGTTGAGTTTTAAAACAAGGAGGAGACGTGTAGATGATAGAAAGAATGATAGATCAATTCATGGAAATGGTTAGAATTCCCAGTGAGTCGGGGAATGAAGCTGAAATAATGGATTATCTGGAAAAAGAATTTAAGAACTTAGGGGCAGAAGCAGGCAAAGACAGTTACGGGAATCTTATTGCAAAACTACCTGCAAAAGGCTGTGAAAAAAAGGAGCCTGTTTTGCTTTCCTGCCATGGCGATACTGTGCAGCCGGGGAAAAATATTGAACCTGTTCTTAAAGATGGGGTAATTCGTTCTAAAGGCGATACTATACTTGGAGCAGATGATAAAGCAGGTATAGCTGAAATGTTAGAAGCCTTGCGAATTGCTGAAGTAAGACCCCCGGTGGAGATTGCCATTAGCAGACAGGAAGAAGTAGGACTCTATGGTGTAAAAAATCTTGATTTCAGCCAGATCAGTGCAAAGCACGGTTTTCTATTGGACAATGATACTCTGGATACAATTGTTATTGGCGGCCCTTCTTATTATGCAATTGACGTTACAGTCAGGGGACGCTCTGCCCATGCCGGCATGGAGCCTGAAAAGGGAATCAATGCAATAGTTGCTGCTTCAAAAGCAATTGCTGCATTACGGCTTGGCAGATTGGATAGTGAAACAACAGCCAATGTTGGAGTTATAAAAGGAGGTCTAATTCGTAACGGTGTGCCAGAGACAGCAACTTTTCTGGCAGAATGCAGAGGACTAAAACATGAAAAAGCAGAAAATCTGGTAAAAGAAATGGAGGAAATTATACGGAGAGAAGTAGAGTCTATTGGTGCAAAAGCCGAGATTAAAATAGATAATTTGTGTAAAGCCGTAAACATTCCTGAAAATTCATGGACAGTCAAAATAGCAAAAAAAGCGTTGAAAAAAGTAGGCATTGATGCAAAAACTACTTTGATCACAGGTTTTACTGACGCATCTATTTATAATAACAAAGGTATTGAAATGGCAGTTGTAGGGATTGGTGCAAGAAACGAACATTCACTGGAGGAACATATTTATGTAAAAGATATGGAAAAGGCATTAAAGATGGTGATCGAAATTCTCCATCTTTCTGCAGAATAGAGAAGAGAGGATTAAAAATGAGAGGAGCTTTACAATGGTTAATGGCATTTTCAATGTCCCTATCCCCAGAAATGAACCAGTGTTGGCTTACGGACCAGGGAGCAGGGAGAAAAAAGAGCTTAAGGCCAAACTGGCTGAGATGAAAAGCCAGCAGATAGAAATTCCTATAATCATCGGCGGCAAAGAGGTGAAAACGGGCAATATGGGCGAATCCAGATGTCCTCACGATCACAGACATGTTTTAGCCCGCTATCACAAAGCCGGAGAAAAAGAGGTAAATATGGCAATCGAAGCAGCGTTAAAGGCAAGATCAACCTGGGCTGCCATGCCGTGGGAAGCCAGAGCAGCAATTTTTCTTAAAGCAGCGGATCTGTTAGCAGGTCCCTATCGGGCAACTCTAAATGCTGCCAACATGCTCAATGCCAGCAAGACTGTTTTCCAGGCAGAAATTGATTCGGCATGCGAACTTATTGATTTCTACCGATTCAATCCTTACTACATGCAAGAGATATACAGACAACAACCGGCCTCATCAGCAGGTTGTTGGAACTATTTAGATCAGAGACCGCTGGAAGGATTTGTTTTTGCAGTGACTCCGTTTAACTTTGCTTCAATTGCTGGTAATCTGCCCACTGCCCCGGCAATGATGGGGAATGTAGTTCTCTGGAAACCTGCGTCTTCAACTGTTTATGTTGCTTATCATATAATGCAGCTTCTTAAAGAAGCAGGCGTCCCGGATGGTGTCATTAACATGGTGCCAGGCCCCGGAGCTTCAGTTGGAAATCCAGCGCTGGCAAGTCCCTATTTAGCTGGAATTCATTTCACGGGTTCTACTTCCACATTTCAAGGAATGTGGAAAACTGTTGGGGCAAATATCTCAAAATATAAAAGTTATCCCAGAATTGTGGGAGAAACAGGAGGAAAGGATTTTATCTTTGCCCACAGTTCAGCAGATATTGAAACATTAACAGTTGCTATGGTTCGAGGGGCCTTTGAATACCAGGGGCAGAAGTGCTCTGCTGCATCGAGAGCTTACATTCCGAAATCTCTCTGGCCAAAATTGAAAGAACGACTCGTGGATATGGTTGGTCAAATCAAAATGGGAGATCCAGAGGATTTTACTAATTTCATGTGTGCTGTTATTGACAGAGCAGCTTTTGAAACCATTACATCTTATATTGATTATGCTAAAAATTCATCAGAAGCAGAATTCATCACCGGAGGTAACTACGACGATTCCACGGGGTACTTCATCGAACCCACTTTGATTCTGACTACTAACCCTAAATTCAAAACAATGGAAGAAGAGATATTTGGTCCAGTACTCACGATCTATATTTATCCTGATGATGAATATGAAGAAACCCTTCATCTCTGCGATGAAACTTCTCCTTATGGTTTGACTGGAGCAGTCTTTGCTCAGGAGAGATCTGCAATCCTTTTTGCTAGAGACATTCTTCGGAATGCTGCCGGGAATTTCTACATTAATGATAAGCCAACAGGTGCCGTTGTGGGTCAGCAGCCATTCGGTGGATCAAGAGCTTCAGGAACGAATGACAAGGCTGGAAGTATGTTAAATCTCCAGAGGTGGGTTTCTCCCCGTGCGATTAAGGAAAACTTCCTTCCGCCGAGAGATTTCAGGTATCCTCATATGGAAGAGAAATAGAGATTCTTTTCTAGCGTAAACTGCGA
>CAYYPT010000115.1:0-8200 GCA_964473625.1 uncultured bacterium
CCAAAGCCTGAATTCCTGAGAAGAATTGGGCATTCGACTTTTAGGTTTTGGATTGCGACAACACATTGTCGCTTTAAGAATTTGCCGAAACTCAGGAGGTCGCCCAGCATAGATATACTGGGCGATCATAGACCATGAAAAAAGATTGAATTTAGTGGAAATTAATTGTATATTTAAAGTCAATGATAAAGATAGATATGGAAGAAGGATACATTTTTAACCAATTTACCTATGAAAAGATCAGTTGCACAAATGATTGAAGAGTTTAGATTGTTTTGGAAGCATTATGTCTTTCAAAGTCTTCTTGCTACTCTTGCCATGTCTATTGTTCTCTTATTTCTTACATTAGAACATGCCGTAGTCGTCGCCTCTATAGGAGCGACTTCTTTTATCGTATTTACAATGCCAAAAAGAATCACAGCTCAGCCGCGGAATCTAATTGGAGGATATCTGGTTGGCCTCATTGTCGGATCTTTATGTGCTTTAATCCCGCAGCCATTATTTTTATATTCTGTTCTTGTGTCATCGCTTGCTGTTGGAATTTCTATTTTTATAATGGTAGTAACAGATACAGAACATGCACCGGCCTCTGGTATTGCTCTTAGTGTAGCCATAACAGGTTTCTCCTGGAATGTAGCTATTGCAGTGGTAACAGCTGCTGTTGTGCTCTCATTGATTCACCATTTTTGTAAAGCCTATATCAGAGATCTGGTCTGATTTTTTAAAAAATTTTTACCCTGGAGGGATTTATGCTTCTGTAAAAGAGATTGCCTATAATCTATTATACCTTTTGGAGCGACAAAGTCGGTAGAGAACAAGAACGCATGCCTCTATGCGTGAGTTCCAATGAAATTGGGACGACAAAGCGGTTACCTATTTTTGAGCCAATATTTTCCACCAAAAAATAAAAATCTTCTGGATATTAACATTTTTTTTTCTTACCTTTAAAGCCGTTTAATCAGTGATAATCTAAAGAAACACGTGTTTATTGGAGGAAACAAATGGTAAATAATCTTTTTTGGTTTGTTCCTGCAAGCTCTATTCTTGCTCTCGTTTTTGCCTGGATCTTTTTTAAACAAATGATGAAAAAAAGCGAAGGTTCTGAGAAGATGGCGAGCATTGCATCCTATGTTCGTAAAGGAGCAATGGCTTATATTAAACAGCAGTATAAAGTTGTTGCTATTGTTTTTCTCATCTTAAGCGGTATTTTTGCTTTTTTAGCCTATGTGCTCCATCTCCAGAATCCATGGGTACCGGGTTCCTTTCTTACAGGGGGATTCTTTTCTGGCCTGGCTGGTTTTTTTGGCATGAAAACAGCAACATACGCATCTGCCAGAACTACACAAGCTGCCAGAAATTCGTTAGACAGCGCTTTAAAAATTGCATTTCGCAGCGGTGCTGTTATGGGTCTTGTAGTTGTTGGGCTTGCACTTCTTGATATTTCAATCTGGTTTACCATACTAAATCTTGTTTATCCCCCGGCTCATGCTGGAGGTCACAATTTGGTCATTATTACTACCACTATGTTAACCTTTGGTATGGGTGCTTCCACCCAGGCTCTTTTTGCCCGTGTGGGAGGTGGAATATTTACTAAAGCTGCAGACGTTGGAGCTGACCTGGTTGGTAAAATCGAAGCTGGAATTCCTGAAGACGACCCCAGAAACCCGGCGACTATTGCCGATAATGTTGGTGACAATGTAGGTGATGTTGCAGGAATGGGGGCTGACCTGTATGAATCCTACACAGGTTCTGTTCTTGCTACAGCGGCTCTTGGTGCTGCCGCATTTATATATAATCCGGCAATACAGTTCAAAGCTGTTATTGCACCGATGTTGATTGGTGCTGTTGGTACAATACTTTCTATTATAGGAATTTTTTCTGTACGAACTAAAGAAGGCGCCAGTCAGAAAGATCTTCTTGGAGCGTTAGGAAGAGGGGTAAATCTCAGTTCTGTTTTAATTGTTATTTTTTCTTTACTTATTCTTAAGTTGCTAAATATCCCAAACGCATGGGGTATCTGGGGTTCAATTGTTTCGGGACTTTTAGTTGGTATTGGGATTGGTAAATCAACAGAGTATTTCACATCTCATTCTTATAGGCCGACTCAATCAATTGCCAATAGTGCCAAAACAGGTGCAGCAACAGTGATAATTTCAGGAATAGGTACAGGAATGCTTTCTACAGCTATTCCTGTTTTGTTGATAGTTACCGGAACTATTTTTGCTTACCTTTTTGCCTCAGAATTCGATTTTACCAATGTAAACAAAGGTCTTTACGGTATAAGTATCGCAGCGGTGGGCATGCTTTCTACACTTGGAATTACTCTTGCTACAGATGCGTATGGGCCTGTGGCAGATAATGCCGGGGGAAATGCTGAAATGAGCGGACTGGATGAAGAAGTTCGCCGGCGTACTGATGCTCTTGATGCTCTCGGTAATACTACTGCTGCAACCGGAAAAGGTTTTGCAATCGGTTCAGCAGCTCTGACAGCATTGGCACTTCTGGCTTCTTATATTGAAGAAGTTAAAGTTGGCCTTATCAGAATCGGGAAGGTTGTTCTTGAACTTGGGAATGGACATACAGTCAAGACTGGTGCTGCCACTCTTACAGATTTCATGAATTATTATAATGTAACTCTTATGAATCCAAAAGTTCTTATGGGAATGTTCATAGGATCTATGATGGCTTTTCTCTTTTGTGGTTTGACTATGAAAGCTGTGGGACGTGTTGCCAGTAAAATGGTGGATGAAGTCAGACGACAGTTTCGGGAAATCAAAGGTATCCTTGAGGGCAAAGCCGAACCAGATTATGCACGCTGTGTAGAGATTTCTACAAAAGGAGCTCAGCACGAGATGATGCTGCCTTCATTTCTTGCTATTATTGCACCTGTGACGGTTGGAGCAATATTTGGTGTTCCAGGGGTTATGGGTTTGCTTGTCGGAGCTCTTGTGGCTGGTTTTGTCCTGGCAATTTTTATGGCCGACACTGGAGGCGCATGGGATAATGCAAAGAAATATATAGAAGCTGGAAATTTAGGAGGTAAAGGATCGGATGCACACAAAGCAGCCGTTGTGGGTGATACAGTTGGTGATCCTTTTAAGGATACTTCAGGGCCAAGTCTGAATATTCTGATTAAACTCATGAGTATGGTTTCAATTGTGGTTGCGGGTATCACTGTAGCTTTTTCTCTACTCTGATCCTAAAAAGGTTCTTTCTAAGAAACAGTCTAAAGGCCAGGATTCCCTGGCCTTTTTTTCTTTGGTTTTCTCATTTTACTATAAAAATAGATCTCTTTTCCAGCATGCTTCTTATTGCGTCCAGGATTAGCTCATGTTCTGCTGTTTTTACAACATACGCATCCGCTCCAAACTTTCTGGCCAATTCTATATCTTTATACGAATCACTGCCTGTCAGAATGAGAACAGGAATATGTGCAAGTTTTCTATCAAATTTGATCATCCGGCACACTTTGTGCCCCATATTCTGATCAAGAATTTGAGCATTATTGGAATTTGTTGTCTCGGGAAGCGTAAGATCCAGAAGTATTAAGTCGGGGGTTTCCTCTCTTGCTATTTTCAACCCTTCCAGTCCGTCCTGAGCCGTAATGACTCTGTATCCGTTTAACTCCAGACTTAGAGTAAGCATGTTTCGAAAAGTTTCATCATCTTCAATTATAAGGATCTGTTTTTGTGCTGCTTTATCCATCCTTTTTTCTCCTTAAAAATATCCCTCAAATTGGTACCAGTGATTTGATTTTCTTCTCAAATTCTATTTCATCATACGGTTTTGTGAATAAGGCCGCAACCTTATACCTTTCTAACATCTTTTTAACTTCTGCATCAATTGTTTTACCGGTCAAAACTACAACTGGGATTGAGGCTTTTTCGGGAAAGTTTTGGATTCGTTCTAATATGGTAAAGCCCCCACCCCCTGGCAACATAAGATCAAGAACGACAAGGACGTAATTGCCTTTAAGAATTTCTTCTATACCAGTATTAGTATCCTCAGCTATTGAAACGGTATAACCTAACAATTCCAGTCGTAATTTAACCATCCCAGCAAATTCTTTTTCATCTTCTATAATGAGAATTTCTTTCTTAGTCACCATAAAGCAATAGTTCTGTTACATTATTTCTTAGTTTCTCTGGTTCAATTGGTTTTCCAATAATAGGAATGGCCGCATGGTCATTTATGCGCTCAAGTCTTTTTGTATCCACAGAAAATGCACTGGCTATAATAATTGGGATGTCCCGTGTTCGTATATCCTGTTTTAATCGTCCGATAACTTCATATCCATTCATGGCAGGAAGATTCATATCAAGAATAACAAGAGATGGTTGTTCATCGACTGCTTTTTCTACTGCTGCTGAACCATCATAGGCTTCAATAAGCCGATAGTTATCAAGACTCAAAAATCCTTTTATAATCTCAACGACATTCTTTTCATCATCAACAATTAAGATCTTTGGAAATGGAACATTCTTTAATGTAAACCTGAAAGTCGTTCCTTTCCCAAGCTGAGATTCAACCCATATTTTGCCCCCATGTTTTTCAACAAGCCCCTTACAAATAGCCAGACCCAATCCTGTACCTTTGTATCCAGGGCCGTTTACTCTTCCAATCTGCACAAACTTAGAAAATAACAGGGGTAGATTCTCTTTGGCAATACCAATGCCTGTATCGGCCACGCTACACTCTGCAAAATTTCCTTTATCAATTACTTCGATCGTAATTTTTCCTCCCGGTTTTGTGTATCGGAATGCGTTATTTAATAAATTATCAAAAATCTGTGTAACTTTATCCTGATCCACAAATAGAATCAGTGGTTTTTCAGGAAGATGTGTTTCTAACATTATATTCTTTTCCTGGGATTGTGGAATATAATTTTCATGTACTTTTTCCACAATTTTACGTAGATCGACAGATGATCTCCTAAGCTTCAATTTCCCTTCTTCGATTTTTGAAATGTCAAGTAAATCAGTAACCAATCTGTTTAAGCGATCGATACTGTTCTTAGTATCGGTAAGCAATTTTTTCTGAACTTGATTGAGTGTACCTACTCTCTCGTCCATACATAGCCGCACCCCTTCTCGCATAGTCGCAATAGGTGTGCGAAGTTCATGGGAAACTGTGTTGAGAAAATCACTTTTCAATTGATCAAATTCCTTAAGTTTTTTATTTGCATCCCGTAGCGCTTTCTCTATTCGCCTGCGCTCATTAAGGAGATTTTGAACATAAATACTGAACAATAGAAGAAAACATACAGCCAGAATCCTTGCCCATAATTCCATCGGTTTGGGAGAAAGCATTTGTCTAATAAAATCTCCACTAGGGTGTAAGAGAGCTTCTCTGATCGATTCTATAACCCAATACATTATGCCGAATCCAATACCAACCCAGATGATTTCTGTCTTTTTTATTTCTCCAGTTTTTCTGTTTTTCTGGGTTTTCATCCTTTCTTTTAACGTTTCTGTATAAACACCGAATAAAATAACAATAAACACAACTAATATACGCATCCAGAATGTAATTGGGTCTGGAGTGAATATGCGTTCCGTAATGGTGCCTTTCTCGAACACAATGACATCACGCAGTGATTCGATAACCCAGTAGAGGGCTCCGAATCCAACGCTTGCCCATATTAAATTAATTGTTTTTCGACTTCTGGATTCTTCGGTAATAAAAGTATCCATACTAATCCTCATTCCTGCATTGACTTACAGTATTTGTGGAGATTAATTTTTGAGCTAAATAACTGAATAATAATAGATGCAAGCATTATGCCTGATCGTACGATAAGAATATACTCTATATGGATAAGTGCTTGATAATAAGTAAGAAAGACTAATTAGTATAAAATCTTTCCCCCAAAATTCACGTGCAGAGAAAAGGTTAAAAAATAACTGTTAAGTAGAACAATTTTATCTATTACTTGATTGGGGTAAAATATCTCTTGCGTTTTTTGCAAAGATAACTTATTTTAATTTTTAGTTTTAACTTTTCGGATGAAAATTAGCTAATTGGGATATAGGTAATCAGAAACAAGGAGGTGCATTATGAAAAGAAATTTTGGAAAAACTGCCCGAGTATTTCTTGGTATATTACTGGCAGTCGGTCTAATCACTGCTTGTGCAAAAAAAACAGAACCCCCCATTAATTTGAAGAACCTGGATCTTTCTGTAAATCCTGCCGATGATTTCTTCCAGTATGCAAATGGTGGCTGGATGAAAATGCATCCCATTCCAAAGGATAAAAGCCGTTATGGTACATTTGATCAACTGTCAGATGAGAATGAGAAGAGGATCAAAGAATTAGTTAAAAAAACAGCTAAAAAGAAGCATCCTCAGGGTACTATTGCCCAAAAAATTGCTGATTTTTATAATCTTGGTATGGATACTGATAAAATTGAAAAAGAAGGAATCAGCCCTTTGAAAGAGGAATTCGGACGTATTAATAGAATTTCCTCTCTTTCTGATCTTCAGAATGAAATTGCTCATCTGCATGGTACGGGTATATGGCCGTTGTTTTATCTGAGAGGTGCTCCTGACCCTAAAAACAGTAATATGGTAATTGCTCATCTCTCCCAGGGAGGATTGGGTATGCCTGACCGGGATTATTATCTCAAGATTGATCCTCACTCAAAAAAGATTCGGGAAGAATACGTCAAATTCGCAACCAAGATATTTCAGTTAATGGGTGAGGATACTGTTAAAGCAGCAGCTTCTGCTCAGATAATTATGAAACTGGAGACTCAGCTTGCAAAAGCTTCTATGAGCCGACTGGAACGGCGTGACCCAAACAAAACCTATCACAAAATGAGTCTCAAAAAGCTCCAGCGATTGTCAAAAGGAATTAACTGGAAAGTTTATTTTACTGATCTTGGTCTTCCTGATCCTGGTGATATTAATGTAGCTCAACCTGAGTTTTTTAAAGAGATCGGACAAATGTTTAAAACAGTTCCTCTCGATAACTGGAGAATCTATCTATCGTGGAACCTCATTCGCAATGCAGCCGATTACTTGAGTTCTCCTTTCGTGAATGCCAGTTTTGAGTTCTACGGAAAAGTTCTGTCAGGAAGAGAGGCCGAGCGTCCCAGATGGAAGCGTGTAATCAGTGCAACGAATCGAGCAATGAGTCAGGCATTGGGACAACTTTATGTAGAAAAATATTTCCCCCCTGAAGCAAAAGCAAGGATGCTGAAATTGGTGATGAATCTTAAAAAAGCATTTGCAGAACGTATCCAGAATCTCACCTGGATGAGCGATGTTACTAAAAAGAAAGCTCTGGCAAAACTTGAAGCAATGAATGTCAAGATCGGGTATCCTGATAAATGGCGGGATTATTCCAAACTTGAGATTAAACGAGATTCCTATGTGCTGAATGCTTTACGAGCCAGTAAGTTCAACACTAAGTACAATTTGAATAAAATCGGAAAACCAGTTGATCGCACAGAATGGTTAATGCCACCTCAGATGGTAAATGCCTATTACAATCCAGCAATGAATGAAATTTGTTTCCCTGCAGGTATTTTGCAGCCTCCGTTTTTTTTCATGCATGGCGATGATGCAGTAAATTACGGTGCAATTGGAGTAGTCATTGGACATGAGATGACACATGGTTTTGATGATCAGGGGCGAAAATTCGATAAGGATGGAAATTTAAAAAATTGGTGGACCAAAGATGATGCCAAAAAGTTTAAGGAACGGGCGGAAGTTTTAGCAAAAGAATTTGATTCCTTTGTTGTCCTTGATACTGTACACGCCAATGGGAAACTTACACTGGGTGAGAACATTGCTGATCTGGGTGGGTTAAATATTGCATTTACAGCATTTGAAAAGACACTGGAGGGGAAACCCACATCTCCCAAAATCGATGGGTTTACACCTGAGCAGCGTTTCTTCTTAGCTTATGCTCATGTCTGGGCTCAAAACATCAGGGACAAGGAGATCCTTAGACGAACAAAAGAGGACGTGCATTCTCTTGGACGTTTCAGAGTTAATGGACCTTTGCCAAATATAGCTGGGTTTCTTAAGGCATTTAATGTAAAACCAGGAGACAGAATGTATCTACCGGAAGATAAACGCGCTATTATCTGGTAGAAATTTTCTTCTAAAATGGGAAAACGGCAGCCCCCAAAAGAGGCTGCCGTTTTTTAATGTTATTTCTTTGCGTCATTTGTGTCTTAGCGTGAGAGTTTTTT
>CAYYPT010000116.1:0-8146 GCA_964473625.1 uncultured bacterium
TCTCTTTCCTCAACACCTCTGTACACAGCCTCTCCAAAATTAATCCTCCGCATTGGTGGCTGGGTTGTAATCTCCTCAAAATAGTGAGCTGAAAGGCCTGCAACGCGGCCGTATATAAAGAGCGCTTTGGCAAGTTTTGGATCAAGGTTCATGTCAGCAATTATAGCACCAATAACACCGTCAACGTTTACAGGGAGATTTATACCGCGAACTGCTTTGAGCAAATCACTTACAATTTTTGAAATTGCCACGCATGAGCCTGCCAGCCCGGTAGATTCAGCCATGTCCCACAGAACATCTCGTCTTGGATCCTTGGTATGGACTCTATGTCCCATTCCTTCTATTCGTCTGCCATCTTTCACATACTGAGATATTACCTTTTGGGTAGCTTCCTCAATGGAACTTTTTTCTCTTTTTGCCAGTTCAACACACTGTTTGAAGAAATTCGCTGCTTTTTCACCCGCACCTCCGTGTACGTCAGTAATCACTCCAACACCATGAGAAATGGCAACTTCGTAACTTGCTCTTACAGAGGCAGCAAGGATTGTGGCTTGGGCAGAAGGAGGAGTAACACCGTGGTCAATGCTTGCTACAATCATCGCCTCTATCATCCTGGCCATTTGGGGATCAACATCGCTTTTGCCGGTAATGATTTTGAAGATAGAATGAGAAAAAGGCTCATCAGACTTAAGTTGAGAAATTACTGAATTGTTACCCAGAATAGCAGCGAGGTAAGCTCCAATTCTTCCAAGGCAGAAAATGGTTTTCTCAACACGGGCAGATTCTCCTTCTGGATTGAAGTTTGTAAGTTCTTCATCTGTGAGAATATACTTTTCGATTGTCTTGGAAAGATCCTCTTCTGGATTGCGAAAAACTTCTAAAAGAGGCTTCTGGGCAGCCTCAACAGCAAGCTGGGTGTGGAGCCTTACTGTTTTCTTTTCCGGCAGATCGCCGCTGATAATTAGATGTACAGCTTCCAGCAGCGAAGAATGTTCAATAAGTTCCTGAAGTCTGTAGCCGCGGATTACAAGATTGTTCGGTTTGACCATTGTAATTCGGGTTCCCCAGCTTGGTTTTGGCGGCGGGGCATTCCAGATTTCTCCCATCCTTTTGTAATATCGATCAGGGGCAAAATATCTCTTATTATTTAGTTTCTTCTTAACAATTTTGATAAGATCAAACTGGCTGTTAACCACAGGAACTCCTGCAGACTCAAGGGCTTCCTTTTTGGATTTAAAAGTTCCGGTTTCCATTCCAGGAGTAACAATAGCTCCCGCATGACCCATTGTTTTTCCTTCTGGAGCATGAGCACCCGATATAACAGCAACTATAGGCTTTGGATAGAGTTCCGGGTGATTCTTGATATCCTCCGCAAGAAGTTCTTCCTGACATCCTCCTATTTCTCCTGCAATAACAACAAGGTCGGTGTTTTCATAAGCCATTGCAAGCGGTACAAGATCCCTGAACACTGAGCCTATGGCACTGTCACCTCCAACCCCTATTACACCATTCTGTGCAATGCCGACACTTGCCATTGCATCTGACATATGGTAGAGAATAGCTCCACTTCGGGAGATTATTGTAATACCCTTTGGTCCAAATTTTCCTGGTTCTGCTTCCGCGGGATAGAAAACATCGGGCAGCATACCTATCTTTATCCTCTCAGGTGGGAAGATCAAGCCGGGGGTATTTGGGCCGATGAGAAGTGTGTTATTCTCCCGTGCTGCAACAAGTACATCCCTAACGTCTCTCAGCGGCATACCCTCTGAGATCAGAACAATTAGAGGTATCCCGGCTTCGATCGCTTCGATAGCGGCTTCCTTTGCTGTTGAATAATGACGCCAGATACTCGCTGCTGCTACATAAGGATGTTCTTTCAAACACTCTTTTACTGAATTGTAAACAGGTATTACCTCGTGAATTCTGCTTCCCCCGCGGCCAGGAGCAACAGATGCTGCAACAGTTGTCCCAAATGAGTGCATTAAACCAGCATGTTTTATGCCCTGTTTACCAAGCCCGATCACAATGGTTTCGATGCTGTTTGTTTCTGCAATTCGTTTTGCAAGGTCAGGACGTATTTTGTTTACAATATAATAAAGCATGCCATCTGCAGCATTGATCCTGTCGTTCATACGCTCCATCCTTTCATTTCGAAGGCTTTCTGAATTGCCTGCCGGATCACTTCAGCTATTATAATTTTGTTGCCAACGATGATTTCCATTTCTTTGAGATCGTCTGGAGTCTCTCTCTTTGCTTTCTCAAGAAACTCGTGGGCACTGGGCAGATCAGTTCCCACCATCCTACCGTAAACAGGCACTATCCTCCTTCCTTCTTTTTTCCTATCCCTGAGACACTTAACAAGTCCTCTTATAAACGTATCGCAACTTGAAATCCCACCAAATCGGGAGGTTATTATAAGATCAACGATTTCGTAATCCATGAGCAGGTGAAACATCTCTGCAACCCGCTCAAGGGTGGGGCCGCCGCCAGAATCCATAAAATTAACGGGGATTACTCTTCCACCGAAGAATCTATCGCCTATGTTTGCAACTTCATCAATGGAGAATATCCCGTATCCTGCTCCACCGGGGACAAGACCTACGTAGAGTTTTCCCGGATCTTTTTTAGTATCCTCTGGCAGAAGATCAACATAGGGGAAGCCTGCATTTCGTGCACGAACTTCGTTTCTGGTCGGTTCTGAAACATCGTGCCGTACCTTCTCGATCCCGAGCAGTTGAAACAGTTCCTGCTGGCGGTAAAGTCCATTGTCATCGAGAACAATCTTTGCATCAGCAGCAACAGGCCCTTCAGGTGTAATGATGAGTGGATTAATTTCAGCAACTTTGCAGTCGTACTTTTGATATGCTCTGTAAAGGTTTGGAATTACGTTTTTCAACTTATCGAGATGTTTTCCCCCATCCTTCATACTCCTCGCAAGGAACTCTGCTGATTCTGACACGGGCCCGGGGGGGAGATTCATCTCGTTTTTCTTCAGCTCTATTTTTAAAATAGCATCTGGATTTTCTCTGGCAACCTGTTCTATTTCAACTCCACCTGCAGGGCTTACCATAAGAATATTGTTAAAATTTACAGGATTCATTGTAACACCAATATAGCAGGCACCAATTTCCTCCACAGCTTCTTCAACCAGCAAGGTCTCAACTAAATAGTCTTTAATCTTTTTGCCCAGCATTTCATCAGCAAGTGATAAAGTTTCACTAAAGTCTTTTGCTTTTCTAATTCCTCCTGCTTTACCTCGCCCACCAACCAAAACAAGAGATTTCAGCATTAGAGGGAATTTGTAATTATTCTGGGATTTTTTCAGATCGTTGACCGAAGACACAATTCCATACTGGAGAGGAATGGGTATTCCCTCGGCTTCAAAGACTTTTTTTGCTTCATTTTCGTAGAGTCGCATAAATAACCTCTTGAGTATTGTTGGTTAATCTCACCTATTGTCTCTTACCAGCAGATTCTCCCCTTTCCATCTTCTTTCTTGTATATTCCAGCAGTCCACCTGCTTTTTTGATTTCCATTATTTCTGGTGGTAATTTTGGGAATGTAAACGTTTCATTATTTACTTTAATGATTCCGCTTGGTGCATCTATTTCAACTCTGTCTCCTTCTTTATAGGCTTTAACTGCATCTGGACATTCAATAAGAAGCAAACCCTGGTTAATAGCTGCCCGATAAAAGATTCTGGCAAAGCTTTCTGCCACAATTGCCTGAATGCCTACTGCTTTGAAGCCGAGAACAGGCTGTTCTCTGGAACTTCCACACCCAAAATTTCTCCCGGCAAAAATAATATCACCCTCTTTGACATTTTCAGCAAAGTCGGAATCTAAATCTTCTAAAAGATGAGGTTTAATTTCATCCGGGGTGCTGCAGGTGTAGGTGTACTTACCCGGAAAGAGCATGTCTGTGTTTATATCGTCTCCATATTTCCAGACTTTCATTTCTATACCTCCTTCCTGGGATCAGTAATCCGTCCGGTTAATGCAGATGCTGCAACAGTAGCAGGGCTTGCCAGGTAGATTTCAGCCTCTCTTGAACCCATACGTCCTTTGAAATTTCTGTTTGCAGTTGACAAACATCTTTCTCCTGGAGCCAGCACTCCTTGATGAGCGCCAAGGCAGGGTCCGCATCCAGGGGGAAGAACCAGGCCACCAGCTTTGATGAAAGTTTCGATTAACCCTTCTCTTATAGCTTCTGTAAGAATCTCTCTGGATGCCGGAAGGACCAGCAGACGGGTGGCAGGAGATATTTTTTTGCCTTCAAGAATTTTTGCAGCTTCTCTGAGATCACTCAACCTGCCATTTGTACAGGTACCGATAAAACACTGATCAATTTCGATCCCTTCTACTTCAGAGATTTTTTTTACATTGTCAACTGTGTGGGGACAGGCAACAACAGGTTCAATTTCTGTGAAGTCATAAATGTATTCTTTTATGTAAGAAGCATCGGAATCCGCCCAAACTGCACTGTAACTTTCAGGCGATATCCCACGTTTACTCAAGAAGTCCTCAGTTGCACTATCAACAGGGAAAACAGCTATTTTCGCTCCCATCTCTACGCCCATGTTGGAAATGGTAAAGCGCTGATCCATGGAGAGATTTTTAATATCTCCGTGGAATTCCACAGCAGAATAAGCAGCACCGTCTGCCCCGACATCTCCAATGATTGTAAGAATTAGATCCTTAGCTGAAACAGATTGCTTGAGTTTGCCTTTAAAGATAATTTTTATTGTAGGAGGAACCTTAAGCCATGTTTCGCCCGTCAGCATAAGTGCAGCAGCCTCAGTGCGGTCAATGCCGGATGCAAAAGCTCCCACCGCACCGTAGGAACATGTGTGAGAATCACTTCCAAGAATAAGACTGCCGGGAGCAGCAAGACCTTTTTCATAAACAATTTGATGGCAGATTCCTTCTCCAACGTCAAAGAAATTTTTTATTCCATATTTTCTTACAAAGGAACGGATTTTTTTATGACCCGCTGCATTTTTCTCAGTAGCAGCAGGAATCACATGATCAAGAACTATGATAGGAAGTTCAGGATTGACAACTCCGTATTTTGAAAGTTCGTTTTCGATTTTAGCTATGACAGCAGATGTGTTATCGTGGGTGAGAAGATGATCTGGCCTCACTGTTACAATCTGTCCCACTTCTACCAAATCATTGCCTGACTTTTGTGATAGGACTTTCTGAGCGAATGTCATTCCCATTTTATCCCTCGTGATTTATTGTCTGGGTTGTGGTACGAGGATTGCACGCCATGGCGTATCTTAAACTTCGCCGTCCACCTCAGGAGAACTCCTCCCAAAGACAGGAAAGTGTGTCTCTGCGAGGGATGGTACCAGTCGGACTGAAGGAGTCCCCTCCAGGCTTACTCCTGTGCCTGAGTATATCACCTTATCGCAAGTAGATTGCTTCGTCTCCCACCGGGGCGGGATCCTCGCAAAGACGGGGTGTGTTGTTTTTCATATCCCACACGGTTTGTAACCGTGTGTATTTTCTTATTAATCGTGCTATACAGACCATTTTACGAAAAATTGAAGCCTGAATCCTCCCATTCGGTAAAGCATGTCTCTGCGAGGGGGGCGCCCTCCGTACCGAAGCAGTCTCCCCCAGGCTTATAAGGCTGAAGCCTAAATTCCTTTCCTTCTCCAGTCTCCTGTATCCAGCTTCATCTAACCATTCAGCAATCCGCCTTTCTGGTAGATTTCCATCTGCAGCTCTGAAAATGGAGCAGCCTGAATGATTCCCCCTGTTTTTCTCCTGATGATCTTTCCTGTTTTTAAGTTAACAGTAATTTCTTCACCGCTTTCTATATCTGAATCAACCAGATTGCTTATGATAATAGGCAACCCTGCATTTACAGCGTTTCTCTCATATATCAATCCAAACGATCTGGCAATAATCAAACTTATGCCAAGGCTTTTAAAACAGTCTACTGCCTGCTGGCGTGATGATCCTGCTCCAAAATTTGAGCCTGTTACAACAATGTCGCCTGGTTTTGCCTTTTTTGCAAAATCTTCCCAGCCTTTTAGATTATCAAATGTATATTGCCCCATCTCTGAAATGTCAGTGACTGTGAGATGACGGTTGTGAAAAATCATGTCAGTATCAATGTTATCTCGTTTAATGACCCACACTCTGCCTGTAAGTTCAATCGGTTTTTCTATTCTCGTTCTAACAGAATGTTTTTTACTTTCCCTTTCTAGAATGGGTTTTTTCACAGTAAATAAAACCGGCTTTTCAGGAATTGAACTGAAGGTTGTGATTACTCCTGCAACACTGGATGCAGCAGCAGTTGCTGGAGAAGCAAGGTAAACATCTCCTTTACCCTGTTTCCCCGGAAAATTTCTGTTGCCAGTGCTGATCGTTACTTCCCCAGGGCCGTTCTGGCCAATTTGTCCTGCAGCACATCCTGCACATCCGGGATTGCCAACAAGAGCACCTGCTTGCATAAAGATGTTAATTAGACCTTCCTTTAAACAGCGACTCCAGACCTGACGGGTTGAAGGAACTATTTTTAAAACTACTCCTGGGGCAACTTTTCTGTTCTTAAGAATCTCAGCTACAGTGAGCATGTCCTCGAAGCGTCCATTTGTGCACGAACCGATAAAAGCAGAATCGATTTTTTTGCCCTCAACTTCTCTTACTGGAACCACATCCTCAGGGTGCCCGGGACGAGAAACGAGAGGTTCTAAGTCATCCAGAGATATCTCAAACTCCTTTTCATAAAAAGCATCACTGTCAGCATAAACAGGAGTAAAATCTTCTCCTTTTTCCCGAAAGAATCTGATTACCTCGTCATTTGGAGGGAAAAAAGCTATTGTTCCGCCCATCTCTGTTGCCATTGATGCAATTGTAATCCTCGAACTTAAGTTCATAGAATCAACCGGCTCACCATAGAATTCAGCAGCATATCCCAGCCATCCTGCAGCACCAAATTCTTTTAAGAGCCGCAACACAATGTCTTTTGCATAGGTTCCCTTTGGGGGTTTTCCTTTGAGTATAATTTTTATGGATTTTGGTACTCTAAACCATGTCATTCCGTATGCAAAAACTGCAGCAATATCTTTGTCACCCATACCTTGACCAAAAGCACCCACTGCTCCAAGAATATTTGCATGGGAATCAGTTGATACAAGTGTTCCCCCTGGTTTTATCCATCTCTCTTCAATGGCAACGTGCGTTCCAATTCCTCTGTTTATGTCAAAAACTCTAATCCCATTCTCCCTTGCAAAAACCCGGCAGATTTGCTGATTAGCAGCGTAATTCTGATCCGAACCGGTAGGATTGCAGTCAAATGTAAAAAAGGTCTTTGATGGATCATCGATTTTGAGGTTATTTTCCCTGATATTTTTTACGACATTTGCGCCTCCAAAGTCCCGGGCAATACGGACATCAATTTTAATGTTAGCAATATCCCCTGATTTTAATGAGCTATCAGAATGATTGGAGAGAATTTTTTCGACGATTGTCTTCCCCATAATGACCTCATAATCTTATGCTTCAATAAGAAGACCATTCTGCTTCATCAACAGCGGATTAAATGTGGCAAAATCCACCTGATGGACAAAAACAGCCTCAACAACCTGTGGTCTGCCCTCACCTTCTTTTGAGTGACAGATAATAATGTTACGAACGTCTTCTGGTACGTTGCATTCAGCCGCAATTACCGCACCTGAAATTGGATGACGGGCATATTTACCCGAAAGGCTCTTTCTGTACCACCCAGACCCGTCGGGTTCATACTCCAGAAGTTTTCCCACGTCGTGAAGAAGGCCTCCTGCATAGAGTCTGTCAAAATCTATTCTGTAAGGAGGATTTTTGTATACTGCAACCTGCGTTTTGCCGAGCGCTACTGCTCCCTCTGTCACGGCAATGGTGTGCTCAATCAGATCGATCCCGTGAGTATCGACAAGGAGTGTAAAAGGAATCTTTTTCAACTCATCGAGGGACTTCCAGTTTCCCTGCTCGCATGCCAGAACCCATGTTTTGACGACACTCTTCCGAAGAGTTTGATCTTTAATGTTATCAAGTTGGTTTTTAAATAAAATCTCTATTTCTTTTTCAGTAATCATTCTTTCTCCCCTGATTTATTCTTGAAAGTTGTGTCCCAAATATAATAATTCCAGAAA
>CAYYPT010000117.1:0-8116 GCA_964473625.1 uncultured bacterium
AGTTCCCATGCAGAAAGGCTTTGCTCTTCTGTGAGCTTCGATTGCAGTTTTAATGCCTCTTGCCTGAAGAAGTTGACTAATGTAAAGATAGGATTTAAAATCCTCTGGCATTTTGTAATCCCATTTCATGTACTTATCTATAACAGGATATCCGATCCTGTGTTTCTGGTGGTTTTTCATAACAGCAGAAGAAATATTCCAATCTTCAGGAATTGTAAACTCTTTTACAGACTTAAACTCAGGAGTTCCTTGGAAACCATATTCGCTCATAAATCTTCCAATGTTTTGTTTTTTCTCAAAAGATTCAAAAGGTTTCTGGCCGTGCCAGACATCCCAGTAATGTACATCTCCTGCAGCATAGAGAGGTCGGCTTCCTCCAGGGGAAGATGGCCAGTAGAATCTACCAGGATCGTATTTTTTAACTACTGAAGGTAGGAGTTCTTCAAAAAGCTTTAGATAGTCATGCCAGACTGCTGCAGAATCTTTTTTTGAGTACATTTTTGGCCAGCCCCAGTTCTTCCATCCAACGTAATTTTCATTATTCCCACACCACAGAGCAATACAAACATGATCTCTCAACCGTTTTACATTCTCAATAGCTTCTTCTTTAACGTTGTCCAGAAATTCTTTATCTCCCGGATACATTGAACATGCAAACATAAAATCCTGCCAGACGAGTATTCCGTACCTATCACAAAGGTCATAGAAAATATCCTTTTCATACAATCCGCCGCCCCAGACTCTCAGCATATTCATGTTTGCGGAAACAGCCTGCTGAATCAGTTTTTCATAATCTTTATCAGAAGGACGATTAAGAAACATATCCTGCGGAATATAATTTGCGCCTTTCATAAAGACAGGTACATTGTTAAGTTCTATATAAAATGTTGATCCCAATTTATCTTTTTTCTCAACGACTCTTAGTTTTCTGATTCCAATCTTTTTTGATAGTCTATCTTTTAATTTTCCTTCTACTATCAGTTCTCCTGTAAAATCATAGAGAAAAGGCGTTCCAAGACCATTTGTCCACCACAGTCTGGGGTTCTTAATTTCGAGATTTAACTCAACAAAATTGGTTCCTTTTTTAAGCCAGGTTCTTTTATTAAGAGTTTTATCCAGTATCTTTGAGTTTACTGTTATAACCGCCTCCTGTTCTTTTGTGGAAGATATTTCAAATTTAAAAGCCAGAAGAGCTCTTTTTCTGCTGACTCTTTTTTGTATAACGTGCATGTCGTTGATCTTAGCACAGTCCCATGCCTTAAGATAAATGGGCTGCCATATCCCTGAAGTAACATAAACAGGTCCCCAGTCCCAGCCGTAGTGGTAGGCAGGTTTGCGGGTAAATGCGTATTCAGTAACTGGCTTGCCGTAAGGATATTCTTTTGCTTTCTTTTTGTTGATCTTTATTGATGAAGTAAACACAATTCTTAACCTGTTTTTACCTACTTTTAGAAATTTTTTGCAGTCAACTTTCCAGCTTCTAAAAAAATTATTTGCAGAAAGGATGAATGAACCATTGAGGTACACATCAGCATAGGTATCAAGACCTTTAAAATCCAGTTCTACATTTTTATGACGCAGAATATCCTCAGTTACCTGAAAGGTAGATGCGTATTCCCAGTCTTTTTTGCCTATCCACTGAAGCTTTTCTTCGTTGTCTCGATAATAAGGATCTTCAATATCTCCATTGTAGTAAAGATCCATCTGCACACAGCCGGGCACACTTGCTTTTTCCCATTTATTCTGTCCTAGCTCAGTGAACTGCCAGGTGCTGTCTGCTAAATTCATAATTGAAATATCTGGTTTTTCTGCGTACACGCTGGTTAAGAGAAACATAAACAGAGTAACACTTAGTGAAAATGTCACTATTGTTCTCATGGGTGACACTCCTTTTTTACTAAGTTCAGAGGTTTATTTTTGGGGAAACAAATCGTCAATTTGTGCTTCTGCCAATTTCACAAGAAAATCACTGAGTCTTTTTATAACAAGATCAAGATATTTTTTTCCTTTGGATGCGTCTGCGTTTGAAGGATCTCCAGCAGCGCAGTCATTGTTGAGTTTTTTAAAACGTCTACTGGTTTGAACCCAGCCTTTATTCAATGCCTCAAAACGAAATGGCCTGGGAATTGCTCTACCAGCTTTTGATAATTCAACAAGTTCCGGGTAAAGCTCAAGTGCAACAGAGGTTTCGAATTCTCCTGCATGGTCGTCAGGTTTTTCAAATATTTCATTGTATTTGTCCATACCAACTTTCCACCAGTTGCAAAGGAAAATGTAAACATCTTTTTCAGACTGTATTTGTCTTATCAATGGAACAAAATCGTTTCCGCCGTGGCCATTGAGGAGAAGTATTTTTCGAATGCCGTAGTGATGGAGAGAAAAGATAATATCTTTTACCATGTTGTCGAGTGTAGTTTGTGAAACATGAATGGCCATTGGGAAATCCATAAGGTTGCAGTCAACCCCGTAGGGAATTGCAGGAAGACAAATTACAGATTTGCACTTTTCCCAGGCGCTTTTACAAATTTGTTTTGCAAGGTAAGTTGTGTGAAGAAAATCTTGCCCTTCGGGTAAATGTCTGTTGTGAGGCTCGATTGCACCTATTGGCAGAACTGCTACTTCTATTTTCGTCTGAGAAAGACGAGACATATTGGTTTCCGTTATATCCCATTCGTTGATCAAAGTATTTCTCCTTAATATAATCATAGAGTTTTCTTTATTCCAGAAATCACATTGTTTATATCTAAAAACGATCAGAAAATCCCCCTATAATTCCCCTTTACGAAAGGGGGAGATATAATTGACTTTTTTTATAGAACAATTGTCAGACCTCTAAATTTTGTCCCTGCAAGAGGATGGTGAATATCACTGAATTTGAAAGAACTTTCGTGGTACTGAATGTCAAAGTGTTCTGCAATGAATCGAAAAGACTTTGTGTTATACATTCCAGGATTGAAAAAACCAATTGCTTTTAGTAATCCTGAAAAACTTAAGCCAAATCCCTCTGTTTTATAACAAACCGCACCTTCAACATCTTCATACCGTCCATATCGTAGTGTAATAATATCAAATAGGTTTATCTCTCTACCTTTATGTTTCATTACATTGGAGTTGCCGTGTCCTGCTATAAGATCAGAAAAGATACTAATATCACCGATTCCTTTTCTGTAATTCCATGTTCCATCAGGATTAGTGGTTATAAGGATATCTTCCTCTTCTGTTGCTATTTTAAGAGAAAATAATTTCCATTTTAGATTTTCCCTTGTCCACACAAACCCTCCCTCAAAGCCTATTCCGACACGGGCTGCTCTCGGCAAAGGACTGGCCTGAGATTCAACTATATAGCTGATTTTGTTGCCAATATTAGATATTGAATAGCTGAAAACAGGAACGAGGAAAGGGGTAAACCTCGGAATAGATTCTGAAGAGTTTATTAATTTATTGCCTATCTCAAACAGAGGTAACTGAAAAACCAAGCCCATATCTACCGCGTTTGCTTTTGCAAGGATTCCTCCTAATCTGGACTCAATGTGCTTAAAAATCACTCCTATACTGGTTCTTAAATAATAATCAATACAGATTCCAGTGGAGAAATTTGTGGACCTGCTCCACGCATGAGAAACGGCTGTTATTTCACCGTATTCATTTGTTGCAACCATCTCACCCATGTCGAAATATGTTTTGCTGTAACCTATGCCAGCACTGATCGGAATCCCGAGATGTGATTTTGAGAAGTTAAAACCGATGTTGTAAGATTTGTAAGAGTAGTACATATCATTTACCAGTTGGGAAAGCCATGGCATCTCCTTTGGGTAAAAACCACCTGAGAAAGAGTGCTCACGAGCTATCAGGCCTATATAAGCCGGATTAAAATAAACAGCCATTGGGTCGTCTGCTGAAAGTGCAGTGTACGTATTTCCCATTCCGTTTGCTCTGGGAGAAGGAGATATCAAAAGAAAAGGAACTGCTGCTTGAGAGACTGCTTGAGCCGTGTAAGACGGGACTGCGGCCATGAACAGTATGCTAAAAAGAAATAAAAGATAATGCGGCAGGTTTTTCTTGAGTCTGTTCATAGTAATGGTTGCCTAAACTTTATTTTTGAGTTTCTGTTATTTGATATTTGAATTTGTTTAGAATTTCGATATTAGGATTTCGAGTTTATCGTCATGAGATAACTTTCCCATTTTTACCAAAGTTTAGTACCGGATTGAAAAAAACGTTCGCAAGGTTCTGAATTCTAAAAAACCTTAAGGCTTTACTGGATTCCGTCTTTCCCCAAAGATTTTTGTTCCTATGCGGACAATGTTGGCGCCTTCTTCAATAGCAACTTTGTACGAGTTAGTCATTCCCATTGATAGATATTTCATATCAACATTGGGAATACTGAGATTTTTTATTTCCTCAAAGCACTTTCTTGTTTCAACAAAATAAGGACGGGCATCTTCAGGATCGCCTGTAAATGGCCCCATGGTCATCAATCCCATAACTTTAATATTATTCAAGATTGATATGCTTTTTACCAGTCTTGCCGCGTCTTCAGGAAAGACACCAAATTTCTGCGGTTCTCTGCCGCTATTTATTTCGATCAGAATTGGCATGGTTTTATTAATTCGACTGCACTGTCGATCGATTGCTTCTGCCAGTTTTAAAGAATCGACTGTTTCTATCATATCAAAAATCTCAACTGCTTTTTTGACTTTATTTTTCTGAAGATGACCGATAAAATGATAACGAACTTTTGAACCAATAGCTTCAAATATTAAAACAGCTTCCTGAACGTAGTTTTCTCCTATTATTTTTATTCCGGCTTCAATAGCTTCGAGAACTTCTTCCACTGTGCGAGTTTTAGCAGCAGCTACCAGTTCGACCCCTGGCGGAAGTTCCTCCAGAAGTTTTTTTACATTTTCTCGGATCATATAAATCCCCTGATGCTTTTTAGAAACATTGATATCTCTTCTCAAAACTCTAAGAACATAAGGAGAATTTTATTTTTTGTCAAGTTTTTTTATTAAGCTTGCTTTAATAATTTTGGTAAGCTATATTTATTGTATCTCCATCTCAATTGTGAGGAGAATACATCCATGTCTGTCTTTAATATCAAAGGCCAGAAGCCTTATATAATAAAAGAAATAGAAAAAATTTCTACACCCAGACTGCTGGTTTTCCATGATCGTGTAAAGAGAAACATAGAACGAATGAAAAGCTACCTGGAATATACGGTCCCCGGTTCGGGCTTTTCTCATCTATGTTCCCATGTTAAAACTCACAAATCATCGTTAATTACTAAGATGATGCTTGATGCAGGAATTTCTTCTTTTAAAGCTACGTTGAATGAAGTTGAGTTACTTGTCCATTCCAATGTAAAGGAAATATTTATTGCCTATCCTTTGCTTGATCATGATGCTAAACATATTGCAGAGTTAATGTCTCAATATCCAGAAACCAGATTTTATGTTCAGATTGGTTCGTTGGTGCATGCATCTATTTTACGCGAAATTATTGAAGATAAGAAAATGGACTGGCATTATTTTGTTGATATTGATGTGGGGATGCACCGGACAGGGATTCTGCCTGAAAAGGTTTTTGAGTTATATTCTACAGTTTCTACATGGCCAGGGTTCCGATTTGCCGGACTTCACGCATATGATGGGCATATTCACCATGTTAGTGAGAATGAACGATTACATGAAGCTGAGCGAGCGATGGGCAATTTACTTAGTGTGATTCACTCTTTTGAAACAAAAGGAGTATCAATTCCCCGAGTTATTGTTGCAGGTTCACCAACTTTCCGGATTGATTTTGAGATTCTGACCAATAAAATTAGTGAAAATACATTAATCCAAGTATCTCCTGGAACGTGGATATATTGGGATTCTGAATATGATAAACTGATGCCAGGAGAATTTGAAATGGCTGCTCTTATTCTTGCTCAGGTAATAGAAGTTGGGGAAGAAAATCGTATCACTTTGAACTTAGGCCATAAGCGCTGGGGAGCCGATAGAGGACCTGTTGAGATATTCAGTGAACCAGGACTCAAAGTAGCTTTTTTTAATGAGGAGCATACGGTCCTTGAATGGGAAGGTAAAAAACAGTTTGAAATAGGCGATTATGTTTTAATTGTTCCAAAACATGTCTGTTCAACAGTTAATCTCTATGAGCATTTTGTTCTTATAGATGAAAAAGGAAAGATTGAAATTTTGTCTTCTCCTGTAGACGGAAGAAACCGCTGAAATATATATAAGGATGAAAAAATGGACGATGAACTTAAGAAATTTATAGAGTATCGGAAAAAGATGAATAAGAAGATCCTAGATTCAAAGAACCTTGATATTAAAAGGTTTTTTGGCCTGGATTCTTCAGTATACCGAAAGGGAGTTCTGGACGAAAAGACAAAGGAACTCCTGGGGCTTGTTGCTTCTACTGTCATGAGGTGTAATGAATGCATTGTTTATCATCTTATTCAATGCATTAGGAAAAAGATAACAGATGAGGAATTGCACGAAGCTCTTGCTGTTGCCTTGATAGTCGGTGGTTCAATTACAATACCCCATCTTCGTTATGCTTTTGAGATGATCGAAGAAATTCGAAAGAAAGAAGAGAGAAATGGATCTTCGTGAGAAGCTAAAATACTTTGAATCTGATTTTTCTTCTCAACAGATAAAAACTGTTAGTCAGCAGCACGAAGATATCGACAGATTTATCAACGGTGAAGAAGTTTGTAATCCTTACGGAAAGTGCTTTCGATCTGTTGTAGTCTATCCTGAAAATCAGAAACACGGAAAAGTGAGCCTTAATTTTCTTTTGCAGCTCGACTCTGATGTCTTCAGGTTGGTGGGAAAGGACGAAACACTTTCAAAGGTTAATATTAGAAATGCTATTTTTATCGACACAGAAACTACTGGTCTTGCGGGTGGAGTGGGCACTGTACCCTTTCTTGTAGGTATGGGAAGTTTTAGTGAAGAAGGATTCCGCATTGAACAGTTCTTTATGAGGGATTATAATGAAGAGCATGCGTTTCTTCATTTTATAAAGGAAAAGCTTGAGAATTGTGAAGTAATTGTAAGTTACAATGGTAAGGGGTATGATCTCAATCTTCTTTCCTCCAGATTTATGCTGGCACGAATAGAAAACCCTGCTCGTGATATTCCTCATTTAGACCTCCTCTTTGCAGCGCGTAGACTCTGGCGCCGGAGAATAGCAGATTGCAGCCTGCCAAGCGTAGAGCGTCATATCATAAATTTTAATCGTCAGGAAGACATACCAGGTTATCTGATTCCTGGTCTCTATTTTGATTATTTGAGATCCAGAGATGGAAAATTATTAAAACCTGTTTTTCTCCACAACCGATGGGACATTTTGAGTCTGGTGGCTTTAGCAGGAATAACTGGTCAAATTTATCAAGACCCAGGTCAAAGTTTGGTTCATCCCCTGGATCTGGTCAGTCTGGGAAAAGCTTTTGAAAAACTTTCGAGGGTAGACGAAGCAGCTCGCTGTTTCAGGGAGGCTTTAAACTATAAGATGGAATCCAGAGATAAAGAAGAGGCTCTTATTCGTTTGGGATATTCTCTTAAACGACTTGGCCGCTGGGAATTGGCTGTTAAACTCTGGGAATATATGATAGAGTCAACTCCACATTTGCTTACTCCATACGAAGAGTTGGCTAAATATTATGAACATAGGGCAAGGGATTTTAAACAGGCTGCTGTAATAGTTAACCGTGCACTGGAACGAATCAGGATTATCGAGGAACTTAATGGCGGCTCCAACTTTTATGAGAAGAGTAGTTTTGAATATAGACTTGATAGATTGAAACGGAAGTTAGCTAGCAGCAAAGCTTCAGCAGTATCAAATTTAAGGCACATTATATAATAAAAACGATAAGCTCCGGAATTTAATATCCCCCTTTGGCCAAAGGGGGATGATAGGGAGATTTGTTGTTATTGGACAAATTATTCTCTTTGAGTAATGAATCGTCTGAATTTTTGCCCCCAGCAGACGAGAGCAGGGGGCTCTCGTCTACCCCCGTTTAATTTGGGTGGTGGAGCAGCATTGAATATTGTAACTTACTACAGCCCCTGATTCTGGTATTCATCGTAGAGTTTGTGAACAGCTGGTA
>CAYYPT010000118.1:0-7975 GCA_964473625.1 uncultured bacterium
AACTAAAAGATCTGGATGTAAAGACAATAGAACAATTCAGGAACTTTTTTGCCTCAAAAAATCCTACTCATAGATATTTGGAATTAAGTGTTAAAGGGTATTTGGATAAAGAAATTCAACTGGTGGCAGGGTATTTACTCCAAAAAGAAGAAATCAACATGATTATCAAAGCTGTTTTTAGATGTCTTCGAAAACGTATTGAAACCGTATTTTCTCAATTGTACAATCAGTTTATGATCCAACGCAATTATGCTAAATCTTTCTTGGGTGTTGCGATAAGAATTATTTCAAAGATCGTGGCTTCTATTGCTGCACAATGTGCAAAAAAGTTCTTTAACAATAAATTTATCAATAATGTCAAGTATGTTTTCTAATTATGTACAAAGGGTTAGTAATACCAAATTGGAAGAATTTATCATCGAGGAGGAAAACATGTTCACATTTGAACAAAATAGGCGCGATTTTCTTAATTATTCCCTTAGAAGATAAACAAAAACCAAAATTAACAAAGGAGTTGAAAATGAAGACAGAGCTCGTTTATTTTATAAGTGTATTTTTAGCAATGGCAGTTGCAATGAATTCTTGCCAGAAACAATCTAGATCTGATAAGAACAAGACTTCTACACGGGAAGTCAAAATAGATATTAGGAGAGAGCTATTTGGTAAGACTTCTGGAGAGGAAACAGTTGATTTGTATACTCTAACAAACGATAATGGTTTGAAAGTACAAATCATGTCATACGGCGCTACTGTTGTCTCGTTGGAAGTTCCAGATCGAAATGGTAAATTTGCTGATGTTGCTCTTGGCTATGACACGTTTAAGGAATATGTAAAGGGAAAGGCCTATTTTGGTGCGACCGTAGGCAGGTATGCAAATCGTATTGCAAAGGGAAGGTTTACACTGAATGGTGTCGAGTATAAATTGGCAATAAACGACGGAGAAAACCATTTGCACGGTGGCAATAAGGGTTTTGATAAAGTAATCTGGGAAGGTGAACCTTTTAAACAGGAAGGGGCAGTAGGTGTTAAGTTTACATATCTCAGCAAAGATGGAGAAGAAGGTTATCCTGGTAATCTTTCCTGTACTGTTGTCTATACTCTTACTGATAGCAACGAACTCAAGATTAGCTACGAAGCTGTAACTGATAAGCCCACCCCGATCAACCTTACTAACCACACTTATTTCAATCTTGCAGGTCAGGGGAATGGTGATATTCTAAGCCATGAGCTTATTATCAATGCTGATAAGTTCACTCCTGTTGATGAAGGACTTATCCCGACAGGTGAAATTCGGAGTGTCAAAAATACACCAATGGATTTTACCCATCCGATGACTATAGGAAGCCGCATAGATCAGGTTAAAGGTGGATACGATCACAATTACGTTCTCAACAGTGGTGGTAACTCGTTAGCTCTGGCAGCCCGGGTTTACGAACCTACCAGTGGGCGCATAATGGAGGTATATACCACAGAGCCTGGAGTTCAGTTTTATACTGGGAATTTCTTAAATGGTGTTTCTGGCAAACAAGGTAAAATTTACTATAAGCACCACGGATTTACTCTTGAAACCCAGCACTTTCCAGATTCACCCAACAGACCCAATTTCCCCTCAACTATTCTTAATCCAGGTGAGAAATATATTCAGCTCACTATTTATAAATTTAGTTTGTCTCAAAATAGAATACAAAAATGAATTGAGTGAATTTCCTTCTGGCAACAGGAATCGATGTGTGTATGGACTTTCTAAAATTAATAAAGAAAGGAGTGAATTATGCTTACACTACAGACTCTCGATTGGATAGTAATTGCAGGGTATTTTCTTATTATTCTAGGATTGGCATGGTGGGTCATTATTCAAAGACAGGATACGTCAACAGATTATTTTTTGGCGGGGCGCCATCTCGGATGGTTCATTATTGGAGCATCGATTTTTGCCTCTAATATAGGTTCAGAACATATCGTTGGGTTGGCAGGTTCTGGTGCAACTGATGGTGTTGCCATGGCTCATTATGAGTTACATGCCTGGTGTCTTCTTGTACTCGGGTGGGTAATGGCTCCATTTTATATGCGTTCCAAAGTATTTACCATGCCAGAATTTTTAGAGAAACGATTTTCACCGGCCGCAAGAACAATTCTTTCTGGAATCTCTCTGATTGCTTATGTACTTACAAAAATCGCTGTGGGCATTTACGCTGGTGGTATTGTTTTTAGTGTACTTTTACCAGATGTGAATTTTATGGGATTGGATAGTTTTTGGGTAGGTTCGATTCTTGTTGTTGTTCTTACAGGAATTTATACTATACTTGGCGGTCTCCGTGCAGTAGCATATACTGAGGCGTTACAAACTTTTATTTTGATATTTGGTTCTGTTCTTGTTACTATTTTTGGCTTGAAAGCCTTAGGTGGTTGGAGCCAACTTCGAGCCATTGCTGGGTCGGATATGTTTAACCTCTGGAAACCATTGGTTCCTGCTGGAATTAAGTCAACCTGGGCACCTATTCATGAAGCTGGGAAAATGGCCTGGTATTTTAACAATAATTATCCCTGGCTGGGGATGTTATTTTGTGCACCTATCATTGGTTTATGGTATTGGACAACCGACCAATATATCGTCCAGAGGGTTTTAGGCGCCCCTGGTGAAAAAGAGGCCAGGCGAGGTTCAATAGCTGCAGGTTTTTTAAAATTATTACCTGTTTTTATCTTTATCATTCCTGGAATTATTACTTATGCTTTAGGAGTAAGTGGCAGGATTCCAGGAATTCAACACGAATTATTTGATGCAAGCGGTCATATCATTCGCAGTAATGCCCAAAAAGCATTTCCATTGCTGCTTACCTCTGTATTACCAAGCGGTATAAGAGGAATTGTGGTAGCCGGACTGTTAGCCGCCCTCATGAGTTCTCTGGCAGGTGTCTTTAATGCCTCATCCACTTTATTCACCATGGATTTTTATTCTAGATTACGACCAAAAGTAACACAACACCAGCTTGTATGGATGGGAAGAATAGCAACAGCGGTGATGGTTCTTATTGGTCTTTTATGGATACCAGTAATCAGGGGTGGAAAAGGACTCTACGATTATTTGCAAGGTGTACAGGCATATTTAGCCCCTCCAATTTTTGTTGTTTTTTTCCTCGGTGTTTTTATGAAACGATTAAACCATAAAGGGGCTTTAGCTGCACTCATCACCGGCTTCGCTCTGGGTTTATTCCGTCTGGCAGTTGACACACCTGTTAAATTGGTGAGTGGATTTTCTTACCATCAAGGATCAATTTTATGGATAATTAATAATATCTTTTTCCAATATTACAGTCTGGTTATCTTTGTCGTTAGTATCGTGGTCATGATCGTTGTTAGTTATCTAACCGAAGAACCCGACTATATCCGTATCAAAGGACTTACATACGGTACCCGGACTAAGGAGGACCGCGAACGATCTCGATCTTCATGGTCCACAGGGGATGTAATCGCCTCAGTAGTACTTGTTTTATGCGTTCTCGCAGCCTACCTTTATTTCCGAGGATAAAATTATAGGAAAAATTGCTTAATCAAAAGGAGTGATATATGGAAAAGAATAAAAATTTTGTCATCGGTATAGATTATGGAACCGATTCTGTACGCTCTATCATTGTAGATGCTGCTGATGGCAGAGAAGTTTCTTCCGAGGTATTTTATTATCCCCGCTGGCAGGCAGGTAAATATTGTGAGCCAGCTAAAAACCAATTCCGCCAACATCCATTAGACTATATTGAGGGACTTACTGCCTCGGTCAGGGGTGCCCTTGCCAAAGCTCCGAGCGGTACTGCAAATAAGATCAGAGGCATTTCAGTAGATACAACTGGCTCTACCCCCTGTGCTGTCGACCGATGGGGTACGCCTCTTGCTTTAACCCGTGGATTTGAGGAAAACCCGAACGCAATGTTTGTACTCTGGAAAGACCATACAGCGGTAAGAGAGGCAGAAGAAATAAACAAACTGGCCAAATCATGGGGCGGAGAGGATTTTACTAAATTTGAAGGTGGTGTATATTCATCAGAATGGTTCTGGTCAAAAATTTTGCATATTTTAAGAGAAGATAAAAAGGTTCGCAATGCCGCTTTTTCCTGGGTTGAACATTGCGACTGGATTCCAGCATTGCTGACCGGTAATACTGATCCGCTTACTTTTAAGCGAAGTAGAACTGCTGCCGGGCATAAGGCAATGTGGCACGCATCATGGGGCGGGCTGCCGCCTGTGGAGTTTTTAGTTAAACTTGATCCACTTTTGGCAGGATTGAGGCAAAGGCTTTACACCCAAACTTACACAGGAGATGTTCCTGTTGGAAAATTGACAGAAGAATGGGCTTTAAAATTAGGACTTCATACAGATGTTATTGTAGGTGTCGGCTCATTTGATGCTCATTTTGGAGCGATAGGTGCTGGGATTAAACCGTACATATTAGTAAAAGTGATAGGTACATCTACTTGTGACGTAATCATCACAAAAAGGTCCCAAGAAGGTGAACATTTAGTAAAGGGTATCTGTGGACAAGTTGATGGTTCAATAATTCCCAATATGATCGGCATGGAAGCTGGCCAATCTGCATTTGGAGATATTTATGCATGGTTTAAACAAGTATTAATGTGGCCTGTGGACAAATTATTAGGAAACTGCAGTATAATTGATACAAAAACAAGAAATAGAATTATTGGAGAAATTTCTGAAAGAATTATTCCTGAATTGTCAAAAGAAGCAGAGAAAATTCCAATAGAAGATTCTGGAATTATTGCAGTAGACTGGTTGAATGGCCGACGAAGCCCATATGCCAATCAGGCCTTAAAAGGAGCGATTACAGGTCTAACCTTGGGATCCTCTGCCCCCCGCATTTTTCGTGCCTTGATAGAAACAACAGCATTTGGTGCTAAGAAGATTGTCGACCGCTTTTTAGAGGAAGGCGTAAATATAAATGGCGTTATTGCTATCGGTGGAGTTCCTAAAAAATCCCCATTTGTCATGCGTGTTTTGACAGATGTACTGAACATGCCAATTAAGGTTGCGGCATCGGAACAAGCCTGCGCTCTTGGGTCGGCTATAGCGGCAGCAACTGCATCTGGGTTGTATCCAAAGATTGAGTTAGCCCAGAAAAGAATGGCCAGTAGCTTTGAGAAAGTTTACGAACCCAATCCTCAGAATGCTCAAAAATATCAAAGAATCTACGAGAAATATTTAAAGCTGTCGGATTTTATTGAACACGAATTTACCTTTTAAATGGATTAAATAGGAACCTGCTGTTATGGGAAAATACAACGAACTAAAACAACGCGTTTATGAATGTAACATGGCACTCCCCAAATATGGTTTAGTCATTTTCACCTTTGGCAATGCCAGCGCAATAGATCGTAACAGGGGTGTTTTTGCAATTAAACCAAGTGGTATTGATTACGACATTCTGAAGTGGCAGGATATTGTCGTACTGGATCTTAAAGGTAAAATAGTTGAAGGTTCATTCCGACCTTCGTCCGATACCAAAACTCATTTGGTACTTTACAATAATTTCACAAAAATTGAAGGCGTTGTGCATACCCATTCAACCTACGCTGTTTCTTGGGCACAGGCAGCTCGTCCCATCCCTATTTTGGGAACAACGCACGCGGACCATCTTCATATTGACATACCTTGCACCGATTTTATGAGTGATGCAATGATTCGGGGCGACTATGAAACTGAAACAGGTAATCAGATTGTAAAGTGCTTTGAGAATATTTCTTATGAAGAAGTGGAAATGGTTCTGGTTGCCGGCCATGGGCCCTTTACCTGGGGAAAAACACCGGAGGAAGCTGTTTACAACAGTGTTATCCTTGAGGAATTAGCCAAAATGGCATTATTTACACTTCAGATAAATCCATCTGTTCACAGATTGAAAGAAACATTAATTCAAAAACATTATAAACGGAAACATGGACCAAAAGCTTATTACGGACAAATGCCTAAACCATAAAATAGCTGTTTAATTTGAGTAAAAGATCAGGAGGATAAATTCATGATTGATCTAAGAAAGTTTGAAGTATGGTTGCTAACCGGAAGTCAACATCTTTACGGCACAGAAACACTCAAAAAAGTAGCTGATCATTCAAAGCAAATTGCAGAGGAACTGTCGGAATCAAATAAAATCCCAGTTCGCATAGTTTTTAAGCCTGTGCTGACCACACCAGAAGCCGTGGAGAGAATCTGTTTGGAAGCAAATATATCGAATACATGCATAGGACTTATTGTCTGGATGCATACATTTTCACCTGCCAAAATGTGGATTTCAGGTTTGAAGATACTAAAAAAACCATTCGTCCATTTACACACACAATTTAATCGGGATATTCCCTGGGCAGAGATTGATATGAATTTTATGAATCTCAACCAGTCAGCGCATGGTGGACGAGAGTTTGGTTTCATGGTAAGTCGTATGCGTATAAACCGAAAGGTTATCGTAGGACATTGGAAAGATAAAACTGTACAAACAGCACTTGGGAATTGGATGCGTGTGGCAGTAGCCTGGCATGATAGTCAGGATGTTAAAATTGCGAGATTTGGTGACAATATGAGAGAGGTGGCTGTAACTGAGGGAGATAAAGTTGAAGCACAAATCCGATTTGGCTATTCTGTGAATGGGTACGGTGTGGGTGATCTGGTTGAATATATAAACCATGTTTCCGAGGCAGAGATTGATAAACTTGTAAGCGAATACGATGAAAAATATTCTGTGGCAGAAGAGTTGCAAAAAGGCGGTAGCCGCAGAAAAGATCTCCGTGAATCTGCCCGAATTGAACTCGGATTAAAAGCTTTTCTTGAAGATGGTGATTTTAAGGGTTTCACCACAACATTTGAAGATTTGCATGGTCTAAAGCAATTACCTGGTTTGGCTGCACAAAGACTCATGGCAAGAGGATACGGTTTTGGAGCTGAAGGGGACTGGAAAACTGCTGCCATGGTGCGAGCTTTGAAAGTAATGTCAACAGGACTTGATGGCGGCACATCCTTCATGGAAGACTATACTTATCATCTTGAACCTAATAATATGAAAGTCCTGGGAGCTCATATGTTGGAAGTTTGTGAATCAATCGCAGAAAATAAACCATCATTGGAAATCCATCCTCTTTCCATCGGTGAAAAGGGAGACCCCCCCCGATTGGTTTTTAATGTTGCTCCGGGCCCTGCTATTAATGTTTCTATTGTGGATCTTGGCAGTAGATTTCGATTAATTGCAAACGAGGTTGATGTTGTTGCTCCTGAAAAACAATTACCAAAACTGCCTGTTGCACGTGTTGTCTGGATACCTAAACCCGATTTCAAAACAGCTATAACTGCGTGGATTCTGGCTGGAGGTGCTCATCACACTGCCTTTAGCAAAGCTGTAACGATCGAACAACTTCAGGATTTCGCTGAAATAGCAAACATTGAGTTTGTCCAAATTAATGACAATACCACTCTCTTTGAACTAAAGAAAGAACTTAGGTGGAATGAAATGTACTATCATCTGGCACCAGGATTATAAGGACTGCTCTGCCAGTGGTTTTATTTGATCCTACGACTGTTTATTTTGAGGGAGAAGGTCCTGATGAGTTTACCCAGTACGGTTATTCAAAAGATCACAGGGCAGACAGGAAGCAGATTTTAGTTGGAGTTGCCATGAGCCGTTGTAGCTGTCCTCTGTCCTGTGATTTCTGGCCTGGTAATACATCTGATCAGAAAACCGTAGGAAGAATTATCCGGATCATGAAGAAGCGATTTAGTTTAGAGCGTGTGATTTTTGTTGCTATAGAAGCATGATATCTGAAGCGAACATAAAGGAAATAGAGCGTAACGGATTTGATTACATATTAGGTGTTCGCATGCGGAATGCAAAACATATCGGCAACAAACTTCTTGTTGATAAATCTACTCTATCAAAGCTCAAAGAGAAGCTCCAAAAGGGGCCGAAACAGCTTGTAGGGAATCGTGGTTA
>CAYYPT010000119.1:0-7966 GCA_964473625.1 uncultured bacterium
AATATAGCTCTGTTTTTTTGTTTCTAAATCACCCTTTTTAGAGTGGACTCATTAATCTTACCAAATTACCAAGAACAGAATTCATCGATTTTCTTTTGCAGGCTTTTGAAAAAACTGGATTTATCATAGAAAAAGAAACAGTTTGCAGTATATTGGATATTGTAGACGATTATCCCTATAATGCACAATATTTATGTCACAAGCTCTGGGACGATTTTTCGGAAACCAAACAAATAACAAAAGAGGATGTAGAACCAACCTTAGAACGGCTTCTCAGTGAAAATACGCCTATCTATATTTCAATCTGGGACGGACTCTCCCTGCATCAACGACGCTTACTATATGCCATTGCTTCTTCCGGAGGAAATTATATATTTTCCCAGGATTTTATCCGTGATTACAATCTTGGTAACCCATCAAGCGTACAAACTTCCGTCCGTCTTCTTATGAAACGGCAAATTATTGATAAAGATAAAAATACTTATTTTATCACAGACATATTTTTTAAAGAATGGATACTAAGAAAGTTAGCGTAATGGAATATGCTCCATTTGGCTGTGAAGAATTGTCTACAAAAAATAAGGAGGGTGTCAAAATGAAAAAGTATTTCCCCTTGTTTTTGGTTCTTTTTGCTTTGCTTTTCATCAGTAAAGTTTATTCTCAAAACTCTTTATCAGATCCTTTGGCACACACATTTTCTATTGTGGCCAGGGATCCCAAGACAGGTGAAATGGGTGTGGCGGTCCAGTCTCACTGGTTTTCAGTTGGTTCAATAGTTTCTTGGGCAGAAGCGGGTGTTGGTGCTATTGCTACACAGTCGTTTGTTAACGTTTCATTTGGTCCAAGGGGATTAGAACTCCTAAAACAAGGGAAAACAGCTCAGGAAGTCTTAAAAATCTTAATTGATTCGGACGAAGGAAAAGATGTTAGACAGTTAGCTATTGTGGATGTAAAAGGAAATGTTGCTGCTTACACAGGGAAAAGATGCATTCCTGAGGCGGGACATATCATAGGAAATAATTTTTCCGTTCAGGCCAATATGATGTTGAACAAAAGTGTCTGGCCGGCAATGGCAAAAGCTTTCAAAAGAAGCAAGGGACCTCTGGCAGAACGAATGATAGCAGCTCTCGAGGCTGCTCAGAGAGAGGGCGGTGACATCCGGGGAAAGCAATCTGCTGCAATTTTAGTTGTCAAAGGTAAATCAACAGGTAAATTATGGAAGGATAGAATTATCGATCTAAGAGTGGAAGACAGCCCCAGACCAATTAAGGAACTTAAACGACTACTAAAACTTTTCAGAGCTTACCAGTATATGAATCAGGGCGATCTGGCCGTGGAAAAGAATGACATAAAAGGTGCGCTGAAAGCTTACAGCACTGCAGAGAATATGTTTCCTGATAATCTTGAGATGAAATACTGGCACGCTGTTTCTCTTGCAAATATAGGGATGGTAGATGATGCTCTGCCTATTTTCAAAGAAGTATTTACAAAAGACAATCACTGGCGTCTCTTAACAAAAAGGCTTCCTTCTGTTGATCTGCTTAAAGTAGAGAAGAAAGATTTCAAGAAAATTCTTGCGCAATAATAATTATATGGAGAAAATCACCATGAAAAATTTTGCCAAAAGTTACGCCTGGTTTCTTCTGCTGGCAGGATTGATTTCTCTCCAGTCGCTTTTTAGCCAGCAGAAGAACAACTATTCTGAAGAGATAAGACTCTTCAGAGATTTTGTCAAAAAAGAGATGGACGTTGAGAAAATTCCTGGGCTCTCTATTGCTTTTATGAAAGACGACTTTGTCTGGGCAGAAGGATTTGGCTATAGTGATCTTGAAAATAAAACACCTACCACAGCAAAATCGGGTTATAGATTAGCCTCCAATACAAAATCGATGACAGCAGTCGCCATTCTTCAACTTGTAGAAAAGGGTAAGATTAATCTGGATGACGAAGTTCAAAAATATGTTCCCTATTTTCCAAGGAAGAGATGGCCAGTAACAATACGTGAACTTCTCGGTCACCTTGGTGGAATCAGCCACTATAAAAACTACGATATTGAGGGACATATAAAAGAACACAAGGATACAAGAGATGCTGTAGCTATTTTTGCAGGTTTTGATCTCATTGCAGAACCAGGAACTAAATTCAACTACTCAAGTTACGGATACGATTTGCTTGGTGCTGTAATTGAAGGCGCTTCAAAAGAACCTTATGGAGATTATGTGAGAGAGCACATCTGGCTTCCTCTGGGAATGAATAATACATACATGGATGATCCTGACAGCATCCTGCCGGGCAGAGTGAGAGGTTACAGATTAATAGATGGAAAGATAAAAAATTCTGAGTTTGTTGATGTAAGCAGCAGATTTGCTGCAGGAGGGACAAGATCTACTGTTTGTGATCTTTTAAAATATGCTAAGGGGCTTAATTCTGGGGAATTACTGTCAAAAAAGAGTGTTGATCTCATGTATACCTCAATGGCAACAAAAGACGGCCGCTTCACTGACTACGGAATGGGATGGAGGGTGGTTCCTGTAAACGGCCGGTTTCGAGTGTATCACACTGGCGGTCAGCCTGAAACCAGAACGCTTTTGGTAATGTTCCCGGAAGAGAATTTTGCCATTGCTCTTGCTTATAACTTAGAGGGTGGGAATCTTCATGCTTTTTCGCATCGTCTGTTTCAGTTAATTTTTGATGAACAGTGGAACATGAAAACCTATATGCCGTATAGAATAGATGATGCTGTTTACGCTGGTTTGCAGGATGTTTTCAACTACGGTTTAAGTTATTTTGAGAGGCATAAAAAACCTCTTACAAATAATCCTGAAGAATTAAGAAAAGCATTTGATTATTTTAATATATGGGTTACCCCGGATTCCCTTGAAAAGAATTTTAAAAGAGCATTCAAAAAGATACAGGATGGTAGACATCCAATTGCTGGTGAAGCTTTTGTAAAGATCGGTTCATACATGACGGCAAAACTTCTGGAGAGATTTGGTTCCCAAAGAATCGAACTTTATCATAAGATGGGAGCCATTCGCTTCTTTGATGATTACATAAAAATGTCAGACTCCCTTCCAGGTTATCAAGCCGGTTTTAGATTTAGCCAATCCCTTGAGAAGAAAGTTAGCCAATGGAATCTATATTGGAACAAAACATATACCGATTACATCCGTCGTCTTTCTATTACACCTTATTCTAATCTGGAAGAAATTGGAAATAAGTTGAAAAAGATTTTTTCAGGAGCAAAGATTTATCCTGATTTCACTGACAGTTTTACCAGCATCACCCGTTACTTCTATATCAATAATCATCCTGAGAAAGCCATTAACACAGCCAAAATAGCCATTGGCCTATATCCAAAATCTCCGTCTCCATATGTTTTCCTTGCCAATGCGTACATTTGCAATAGTGAAGAAAAGAAAGCAATGCAGTTTTATAAGAAAGCATTGAAGATTAACCCTGATGCAGAGCCTATAAACAGCAAAAGTCTTAATAGATATGCTGTGGATCTAATGAACTACGGCAAACTGGATGAGGCCATGCGAATGTTAAAAGTTGCTGTTAAACTCTATCCTGAAGAACCACGATTTTACCACACAATTGGTGAAATTTATGTAAAGCTGGGAAAGAAATACTATAAAAAAGCACTGAAAGTAGATCCAACATTTGAGCCCCCAAGAAATAGATTGAAGAGACTCTGGTAAGAACCCAGAATTGGAATAAAACACAACGAATATACTTAGGAGAAACTGGTGATGAAACGAATCTTTTTTGCTCTGTTTGCTTTAGCCTTATTGCTTGCTTCAGTAGAAAATTCTTATGCAAATGGGAAAAAACTCATTGGTGCGAGATATCCAGCATTGTCTCCAGACGGTAAAGAAATTGCTTTTTCCTATATGGGAGATCTCTGGTTAGTTTCCAGCGAGGGTGGAAAAGCTTTCCGCTTAACTGATAATAAAGCTTACGACAGAGAGCCCATTTGGTCCCCTGACGGTAAATGGATTGCTTTCACTTCCAACCGTATGGGGAATAACGACGTTTACATCGTTCCTGCAAAAGGTGGAGATCCTAAAGAGCTTACTTACTACACCGGCGAAGATCTGGCCACTGGTTTTTCTCCTGACGGCCGTTGGATCCTTTTCCAATCTAACCGCTCTTCTATGTCCAGTATTTTCAAAATAAGTATAAGCGGCGGAAATGCAATGCCTGTTCTTGATACCTACTGGAGCTGGCTTTATCACGCAAGGCTTAGTCCCGACGGAAGAAGTCTACTATTCTCTCTTGGAATGGAAAATTACTACTGGTGGAGAAGAGGTTATCGTGGAAGTAACAGTGCTAAAATCTGGATAAAAGAACTTGCAAAGAATCAGGCTCAGCTTGTTTTTGGTGATTCGAGCAATTGCTTCTGGCCAAACTGGAGTTCTGACGGTCACTCACTCTATTTTGTCAGCGACCGAAAGTTTAAGACAAGTAACATCTGGGAAATAAAAAAAGATGGATCGAATCTGCATCCTGTTACGCAATTTAAAAAAGGGGATGTAAGATGGCTTTACGTTGCTTCAAAAGTTCCATTGGCTGTTTACGAAAAAGATTTTGGCATCTGGATTACTGATCTGGTAACAGGTAAATCTCACCCTGTTTCTGTAGAGGCTCCTGCTGAGACCAAGGCTAACACTAACTTTTTTGTCGATAACAATCGAGTAAGTGAATACCGTCTTTCACCCGACGGTAAAAAGATAGCTGCAGTCGTGCGTGGAGAAATTTTTGTAACATCAAGCAGCGGTGGTTATGCAAGAAATATTACAAACAGCCCATGGCGTGAGCGAGATGTAGATTGGGACAAAGAAAGTAAAAACTTAGTTTATGTATCAGATGCAAATGCCAATCCTGATCTCTACATAGTATCTGCTCTTGGCAATGAAAAGCCTAAACGTCTCACAAAAAGTGAAGAAGATGAGCTTTCCCCTCGCTTTTCTCCTGACGGGAAATGGATTGCTTACTACAGAGGGAAACGACAAATTCGTCTTATCCAGCCCGACGGCAAAAAAGATCATCTACTCATAGAGGGAGATTTCGGAGGACGCTTCGGCGATGATCTTACATGGTCTCCTGACAGCCGCTACCTTGCAGTAGTTATGATGCGTAATGGTAATCAAGATATTTTTGCTGTTGATATACAGTCTGGTGAAAAAACTCTTTTAACCAATACAGCTTACGATGAGAATGGGGCTCTATGGTCGCCGGATGGAAAGTTCCTTTTATTTCTTTCCAATCGCTTTGGTCACAGTTTCCCGGAATTTACAGGCAAATGGGATATTTACCAGCTCTATTTTGAACCCCAAAAACCAAAATTTGATGAAGATAAGTTTGAAAAGCTCTTTGCTGCTGATGAAAATAAAAAGAAAAAGGACAAACCAGATAGTAAGAAAAAAGAAAATCTCCCCCCAACAATTCATTTCAAATTAGAGAATATCGACCTTCAGACAAACCAGGTAACTAATACTCGTGGAAATGACATGGAATGTGTTCTTTCTCCAAAAGACACCTCTACGATTTACTTTGTTTCTAACATCGATGGAAAGGTTCATCTATGGAAAACAAGCCTTAAGAAGAAAAAACGCGGACAATACGAACCTTTTATGCCTGGAATAAAGAATCCAGGCGATCTACAATTTGATACAAAGGGGAAATATCTCTACTACTTGAGCAACGGAAGAATTGGGCGAATCAGTGTAAATGGGAAAAAGAATAAATCCATTTCGTTTAAAACAAAAATTCAGGTCAACAAGACTGCTGACTACGAACAGATGTTGGGAGAACTTTACTACACTCTTCAATACTATTATTACGATCCCAACCATCATCACGTGAATTGGGAAAAAATCTATGAACAGTTCAGGCCCGTTTTAGAGCAAGTTCGAGAAGATCAAGATTTTTATGACTATGCCAATGAGATGGTAGGCTATTTAAACTCTTCTCACAGCGGTATTCACGGTCCAAGAAAGGAGAAAATTGAAGAACCCAGCGGTCATCTTGGAGTAGTCTGGAAGTTTTCAGGCTCTAATATTATTCTTAAAAAAATCTTCAAGGACGGACCGCTTTACAGCTATCGGGACAGTGTTGCTGTAGGCGATCGTCTTGTTGCTATTGACGAAAAGAAAATAGACGGAAGAAAAAATATCTGGAAATATTTGAACGGAAAACTTGGGAAGCGAGTGAAGCTGACATTTAAGAGTGCCTCTTTAGGTAGAAACATAGAAGTTTCAGTTAAACCAATTTCCCAAAGAAAAGAAAACCAATTGGCCCTCGAGGAATGGATCCAGAGCAGAAAAAAAATAGTAAAAGAGAAAACAAACGATCAGGTAGCCTATATCTACATGCGTGCTATGGGACAGAGTAACCTCAGGCGTTTTCTAAAAGAACTTGAACGAGATGCTATTCCGCGTAAAGGACTCATATTTGACATCCGGTATAACTTCGGCGGTAATGTTCACGACCGTGTTCTCCAGGCTCTTACAAAACCTGTTTATGCAAAATGGAAGATGCGCGGGCTTTCGGAAACTCAGCAGTCCACTTTTGGATTTGCCAACAAGCCTGTGGTTCTCATGATCAACGAGGTCACATTGAGTGATGGCGAAATGACAGCGAATGGATTTAAGGCTCTGAAGCGCGGACCAATTGTCGGAAATAGATCCTATGGTTGGTTGATTTTTACCACAGGTGTAAGTCTGATGAACGGTGGATATTTCCGTCTTCCCTTCTGGGGATGCTACACGCTAAAAGGTCAGGATTTGGAAACAATTGGTGGTATTAAACCAGATATTCTAGTTGTTAATGATTTGAATGATGAACTTCAAAATAGAGATCCTCAACTGGACAAGGCTATTCAGGTTATTATGGAAAAAATTAAATAAACCAAGGGTAGCGAAAAACTAAACTTTGTCAGAACATGAGGAATTATTTTTGGGAAAAAACCTTAAACAAATTCTCTATCGATTCAGGCATAAAATCAAAAAGATCAAAGTCTATGCCTTGGTTGGGAAAACAGGAACCGGAAAGAGCTTTCGAGCTAAATTAATAACGGAAAAGAAGAACATTGACCTAATCATTGACGACGGACTTCTTATCCGGGACCAAAGAATACTTGCAGGAAAATCAGCCAAAAGAGAAAAAAATCGGGTGACAGCTATTAAACGTGCAATTTTTGAAGATCCAGCTCATGCTGAAGAAGTTAAACAAACTCTGGAGAAGGAAAAGTTTAATTCTATCTTGATTATAGGAACATCTGAGAAAATGGTGGCACGGATTGTCGAGCGGTTGGGTCTCCCCTATCCTGATGAAATTATTTACATCGAGGAAGTTGCAACAGAGGAAGATATTTATAGAGCCAGAGAAAGCAGGCGGCTAAAAGGCAAACATGTCATACCTGTTCCTGTAATTGAAGTCAAAAGAGACTCTTCTCATCGTGTGCTTGATTCAGTTAAAATTTTTTTGAGAACTCATCCTTTTTTCTTTTGGAAAAGAAAAATAGTTGAAAAAACAGTAGTGCAACCACCTTTCAGCCGGCGAGGAAGGCTGAGTATCTCTGAGGTTGCTTTAAGTCAGATGATCATGCACTGCGTAGAGGAGTTTAATCGCGATATAAAGATATCAAAGATTTTAATTGATACTACTCCTGAGGGTTACAAAATTGAAGTAAAATTGAGTTTCCCTTTTGGACTTACTCTACCCAACACATTAACCAATTTACAGGATTATATTGTCACAAATGTTGAACGTTTCAGTGGAATCTATATAGAAAAGCTTCATTTGACAGTAGATGAAATAAATCAGGGCAACCCTTAAAATTTTTGAATGAGAGGCATTTGAGATAAATTAAAAAGTTACAAAAGCAGGTTTGGTAAAAATTCAATTAAATAAAATAGGAAAATAAACTATGGGAGAAGCAAAATCAAAAATCAGTAAC
>CAYYPT010000120.1:0-7942 GCA_964473625.1 uncultured bacterium
GGGTTATTCCTAGAAACAAACGGCTGTTGTGGTTGATTGTATTTTTCAATATACATTTTTCAGTAACCATGTAAAATCAAAAACTTTAGGAAAAATACTTGCATGGATTATTTTTTTTGTATATATTTAACAGAATTAATGAGGATAGATATGTTTGACGAATTAATAAATAAATTTGATACTGTCATACGTAAGCTCAGGGGCAGAGGAAAACTTACGGAAAAGAATATTGCCGATTCCATGCGCGAGATCCGGAAGGTACTTCTTGAAGCCGATGTCAATTACAAAGTTGTTAAGGATTTTATTGATAGAGTTCAAACAAAAGCTGTTGGCACTGAAGTACTCCAGAGTATTACGCCGGGACAGCAGGTTGTTAAGATTGTCTACGATGAACTGGTCGATTTGCTGGGCAGTTCCAATGTGCCCATACAGGTGGGAAGTGTTTCACCTTCTGTTATAATGGTTGTTGGACTTCAAGGATCCGGAAAAACAACTTTTGTAGGTAAACTGGGTAACTATTTTCGCAAGCAGGGAGCAAATCCTCTTCTTGTGGCGGCTGATGTATATCGTCCTGCAGCTATCGAACAGCTTGAAACTCTTGGTAAATCTATCAATATTCCTGTTTTTTCCCTGGGCGTTGATAAACCCGTAAAAATAGTCAAACAGGCTGTTGCCCATGCAAGGAAACATGGTTATGATAGATTAATATTGGATACAGCAGGAAGGCTTCACATAGATGAAACCATGATGTTGGAGTTGGAGGAGATTAAAAATTCTGTAAAACCTGCAGAAATCCTTTTTGTAGCTGACGGAATGACAGGCCAAGATGCAGTACGTTCAGCAAAAGTTTTTCTGGAAAGATTAGATTTTGATGGGATTGTTCTTACCAAACTGGACGGTGATGCTCGAGGGGGGGCTGCTCTTTCTATTAGAGCCATTACAGGAAAGCCTATAAAATTTATTACAATGGGAGAGAAATTAGATGAACTTGATCCTTTCTATCCTGATCGAATAGCCTCTCGAATTCTTGGTATGGGTGATGTGGTAACACTTGTGGAAAAAGTTCAAGAAACGGTAGATAGAGAACAGGCAGAAAAACTTACCCAGAAACTCAAAAAACAGGCTTTTACCCTGGAAGATTTTTACGATCAACTTCAGCAGATAAAACGGATGGGGTCTTTAAGTCAGATCGCAGGAATGATACCTGGAATTGGTCGAAAAATGAAAGGGCTTTCTGTAGACGAATCTGCTTTAATAAAGATCGAAGCGATTATTTCTTCTATGACAGTCATGGAGCGACAGAATCCACATATTATTAATGGAAGTCGAAGAAAACGTATTGCCATGGGAAGCGGTACTACAGTTCAGGATGTAAATCGACTTCTGAAACAATTTCAGACGATGCAGAAAATGATGAAGCAGATGAGCCGGATGAGTTCCAAAAAATTTCTTATGAATGTTCCTTTAGGATTTGAAGGTTTTTAATTTTTATGACTTGAAAATTTGTAAAAAATTAGTTATACTATTAAGCCACAGCAATTTTTCTTTAAATTATTAACTATAACATAGAAATAAATATATAGGAGGTTTTTTTGGCAGTTAAAATACGATTAACTCGAATGGGTCGAAAGAAGCGGTCTTTCTATCGGATTGTGGTAACAGACTCTCGAACACCACGAGACGGACGTTATATAGAATCTATTGGGACTTATAATCCTATTGTAAATCCTCCAGAAATAAAAGTTTTAGAAGAAAGAGCAAATTACTGGTTGGACCACGGCGCCATTCCCACAGATACTGTAAAAAGTTTATTAAAACATAAGGGGGTAATCTATAAGCGTTATTTGAGAAAAAAAGGTTTTGAAGAGGCAAAAATAGACGAAGAGATGAAAAAATGGGAAGTACTTCAGCTGGAGCGTGAACGTCGCAAAGCTGCTGAGAACCAGGCAAAGAAAAAGGCAAAAGCTAAGGAAGTTGAAGCTGAGAAAACTGAGAGCGAGGTGTCAGAGCCTGAAACCGAGGCAGAAGAGGAGAAAATTGCCCCTGCTGAAGAAAAAGAAGAAATAGAAATTTCAGAAGGCGAAAAGAAAGATGAAAAAGAAATAGAGAATAAAGCGGGGGAAAATGATTCTGAAGAAGTGAAAAATAAGGAAGATGAAAAAGAAACTAAAGATGCGGAGAAAGTTGAAAACAATGAAGAGGGTGGTGGAGAAGAGGGGAAAAGTACCGATGAATAAAGCTCTCTTTAAAAGAGTGTTAATTATGAAGTAGTAACTTGGCCGGAAGCGAAACTGAAGGAGGAAAAGAGATGAAAGAATTCATCGAATTTATCGCTAAACATTTAGTTGATCACCCGGAAGCAGTTGAAGTCACAGAGGTAGAAGGAGAAAGAACCACTGTTTATGAGCTTCGTGTTGGGGAAGGAGATCTTGGAAAAGTCATCGGTAGAAAAGGACAAACAGCGAGGTCAATCAGGACGCTTCTAGCGGCTGCTTCTGCTAAGGCTGGCAAAAGAGCTGTCCTGGAAATTTTGGAATAATCCTTTTGTAAAAGGAGGGGGTAGTGAGTGAGGTTGAATCGTATATCTCTGTGGGGAGGATCGTTCGACCTCACGGTATCCGCGGTGAGCTCAAAGTTGTCTCTTTGACCGGGTGGCCTGAGCACTTTAATCAGTACCATTCTCTTTATGTAGAGAGACCTGACGGAAAAGGAAAATGGTTTCCTGTTGAGAGAAGTCGACTCCAGGGGGAACGAGTTATCTTAAAATTGTCAGGAGTTGATAACAGAGAAAGAGCAGAGTCTTTCCGCGGATCTTTTCTTAAAATTCGAAAAGAAGAGAGTCCCGTTCTTCCTGAGAACTTTTATTACATTTCGGAGCTTATTGGGTTAGAAGTTTATACAAGTCAGGGCAAAAGAATTGGTTCGGTTGTGGATGTTATGGAAATGCCTGCTCAAGATGTTTATGTGGTTGATATAGGTGAAAGAGAAATTTTGATTCCTGCAGTTAAGTTTTTTGTAAAAAGGGTGGATATTAAGGGTGGAAGGATTCTAATCCAACCTATAGAGGGGCTTCTGGGAGAAGATGAGAATTGATGTAGTAACACCTTTCCCTGGCATAATTAAAGGTGTAATAAATGAAAGTATATTAAAAAGGGCTCAGGATAAAGGGATTGTTACAATAAAACTCTGGAATTTAAGAGAATTTACAACGGATAAACATAAAACTGTTGATGATTATCCGTACGGTGGTGGAGCAGGAATGATTCTCAAACCAGAGCCTATATTCAAAGCTGTGGAAAAAATCAAAAAAGAAAATCCTGACACATCACCAAGAATAATATTTATGACCCCACAGGGGGAACAATATTCTCAAACAAAAGCTAAGATATTAGCTCAAGAAAAACATCTTATTTTCATCTGTGGGCATTATCGTGGTGTAGATGAACGGGTTATAGAAGCATTGGTGACTGATGAGATTTCGATTGGGGATTATATTTTAACAGGCGGTGAACTTGCTGCTGCAGTTGTTATTGATTCTGCCGTGCGATTAATTCCTGGTGTTCTTGGAGATTTTGATTCGGCAGAGGGTGATTCATTCTCCAGCGGAAGATTGGATTATCCGCATTATACAAGACCCGAAGTTTTTCAGGGAATGCGTGTGCCTAATGTTCTTCTTTCAGGACACCACGCTCGTATTGAAGCATGGAGAAAGAATCAAGCGATGGAGCGAACACTTAAACGAAGACCCGATCTTTTGGAAAATAATGGTTCAGGGAAAACGGTAGATTAAAAGGGTTTTTCTTTCAAATGGGGTTTATTTTATAGGTATAAGGTATATGAAAATTATCAGGAGGATTGTATCGGATGGATCAATTGGATATGGTAACAGCAGAACAATTGAAAACTGACATCCCAGAATTTGGTCCGGGAGATGATGTGGCAGTTCACTTTAAAGTTGTGGAAGGTGATAAAGAACGGGTTCAGGTATTCCGCGGGCTTGTTATTCAAAGACAAGGAAGTGGGATTAATGAGACCTTTACTGTGCGAAAAATTTCTGGTGGTGTAGGTGTAGAACGGATATTTCCTCTTCATTCGCCAAGAATTGCTAAAATTGAGCGGACGAGAAAAGGAAGAGTCCGCAGGGCTAAACTTTTTTACATTCGTAAACTAAGAGGCAAAGCTGCTAGGATACGGGAAAAAAGATAAACTGAAATCTTACCCCCATTTTCTAGCCATAAAGGCGCAGTATTGATCTCAAAAAGTGCTGGGCCTTTTTTATTTGAGTATAGTGTATAAAAATGTGTTTCTCGGAAATTTTAATTCAGAAGATTAAAACTGCAAATAGAATTGCTGTTTTAACAGGGGCTGGAATCTCGGCAGAGAGTGGCGTTCCAACATTTCGGGGTAAAGACGGACTATGGAAAAAGTTCCGTCCTGAAGAACTAGCAACTTATGAAGCTTTTATGCGTAACCCCAATTTGGTATGGGAATGGTATAATTATCGAAGGAAAATTATTTCCGAGGTTAATCCGAATCCCGGGCATTTTGCACTTGCCAGTATGGAGAGACTTGTTCCAGAATTTTTTCTTATTACTCAGAATGTGGATGGACTTCACCAGAGAGCCGGGAGTTTGAATGTTCTGGAACTCCATGGCAATATAATGAGGAGCCGATGCGTAAAGTGCGGTAAAAAGAGCTGTACAGTTAATATAGAGGAAAAAGGTGAAATTCCACGATGTGAATGTGGTGGTTTGATGGGTCCTGATGTAGTCTGGTTTGGTGAAATGCTGCCTCAGGATGTGCTCCGAAATGCCTTTAACGCTGCTGAGAAATGTGATATATTCTTCAGCATTGGAACTTCTACCGTGGTACAGCCAGCAGCTTCTCTTCCCATGGTTGCTAAGAGAACGGGTGCGTTTGTAGTGGAGATCAATGTTGAACCTACTGTAATTTCTGAAAATGTTGATGAAACCCTTATAGGCATGTCGGGTAAAATTTTACCGAAGCTATTGAAAAAAGTATGGGATATAGATATCAGTAAATGATAGAAGATAAGTTAAAATTAGTTCCGTCAAGACCAGGTGTCTATCTCCTTAAAGATAATCGTGGGAAAATACTTTATGTTGGCAAGGCAAAAATTCTCAGGAATCGATTAAGATCGCATTTTAAGCCCGGAAGAGGAGAAGATATAAAACACAATTTACTTATGTCTCAGGTTAGAGATTTTGAGACTATTGTGACAGATTCTGAGGTAGAAGCTCTTATTTTAGAAGCAAATTACATCAAAGAGCACAGGCCTAAATACAATGTAAATCTTAAGGATGATAAGAGCTATCCATATATCAGAGTGACAAATGAACCCTATCCCAGAATTTTTGTTACAAGAAGGATAGTCAGAGATGGTTCCAGATATTTTGGCCCTTACACTGAAGTTGGAGCCGTACGGCAGATTATGGCTGCTGTCCGTCGTATATTTCCGGTAAGAACCTGTCAGCTTCGGATTACTGAAGAAACTATAAAACAGAAAAAGCATAGAGTATGCTTGAGTTACCATATTGGGCGGTGCTTAGGACCCTGTGAAGGCCTTGTGTCGGAGGAAGATTATTCTTACATTGTTGAGCAGGTGGTTTCTTTTATTCGTGGGAATAACAATCAGCTGGTTAAAGATCTTCAAAAGAGAATGAAATATTTGGCAAATAAAAAGCGCTATGAAGAAGCTGCTCGTCTACGAGACGAAATTTCTTTTATCGCAAAATTTCAATCAAAACAAAAAGTTGTGGACCAGTCTTCAATCGATAGAGATCTAATTGCTGTAGAGAGTGAGGGTGAAGATGGTTGTGCTGTTGTGTTTGATGTGCGAGATGGGAAAATTGTTAATCGACGCCATTTCTATCTGGAAGGAAAGATGGAAGTGCGACAGGAAGAATTTTTGGCTTCTTTTGTCAAACAGTATTATCTCAGAACGGATTACGTTCCTGCCGAGATTTATTTATCTTTCTCTCTAGATGAACAACGTGAACTAAGAGACTGGCTTACAAAAAAGCGAGGGAAGAGAGTCAATTTGGTTGTTCCGAAGAAGGGTGAAAAAGCACGTTTAATGGAAATGTGTATACGGAATGCAGAGTTGCTTCTGGAAGAACTAAAACTTCAAAAATCAAAAGACAGTAGTGATTGGATTGCTCCTTCTGTTAAAGCACTCCAGAAAGATTTAAGACTTGAAAAACCACCGAGGCGAATCGAGGCATTCGATGTTTCCAATATAGCCGGTCAGGATGCTGTGGCTTCTCTGGTCGTGTTTGAAAATGGGAAACCCAGGAAGTCGGAATACAGAAAATTCAAAATTAAAACAGTAGATGGAATCGATGATTTTCGTATGATGGCAGAGGCAGTAGAGCGGAGAATGGTTCGACTCCTCAGCGAGAAAAGAAATTTACCGGATTTAATACTTGTTGACGGTGGAAAAGGACAGCTCTCAGCAGCTGTTGCTGTCTTAAAAAAATTGTCGTTGCCTGATCAACCTGTAATTGGTTTAGCCAAACGTTTAGAAGAAGTTTTTATTCCGGGTATTTCTGATCCACAAACTCTCCCAAAATCTTCACCAAGTTTGAGGCTTTTGCAGAGACTCAGAGATGAAGCTCACAGATTCGCCATCACTTATCATCGTACACTTCGAAAGAAAAGAAGTTTTGTCTCTCTTCTGGATACTATTCCAGGCATTGGCGAAAAAAGACGAACGATACTTTTGAAAGAATTCGGTTCAATAGAAAGGATTCGGAATGCTGCTGTGGAAGAAATTGCCATGCTTCAGGGAATGAATTATAAAGTTGCAGAAAAAGTATTAGAGGTTTTAAACAGCAATGATTCAGGATAAAATTAAAACCAGAGCAGAGTTGAGGAAAATTTGTAGTAATCTGAAAGAAGAAGGTAAAATTATAGGATTTACTTCAGGTGCGTTCGATCTGCTTCATGTTGGTCATGTGGATTACTTAGAAAAAGCTAAAGCCCTTTGCGATTTTCTTATTGTGGGTGTTAATTCTGATAATTCACTGAAAAGATATAAAGGCGAGGGACGTCCTATTATTCCCCAGGATCAACGGGTGAAGATTGTAGCAGCTCTTGAGTCTGTAGATTATGTTTTCCTTTTTGATGAAAGGAGAAATAAGGTTAACATAGAAGAATTACACCCGGATTATTACATCAAAGCTGGTGATTATAAAAAGGAGGAACTTACTTCCAGTACAGTAGTTGAAGAATACGGCGGTAAGGTTAGAATCATTCCAATTACAGAGGAGATCTCGACAACAAGTATTATTGAGAAAGCAGCCGCAATCTTATGTACGAGTAATCATTATGTAGAAAAGGACGGTGCAGTTCACTTAAAACGGTTTTTTTCAAAAGAGTCACCAGCTGTTTTTTTGGACAGAGATGGTACTATTAATGAGGAAGTGCTTTATCTTCATGAGCCAGAAAAGTTTAAGCTTTTGCCAAATGCTCTAGAAGGAATTAAAAAGTTTCAGGATATGGGGTACAAGATTGTAATTGTTACGAATCAGCCTGGTATAGGGATGGGATATTTTACCGAAGAAGATTTTTACCGCGTAAACAGAGAGATGTTAAAACAATTTTCTAAAGCCGGGATTCTGGTTGATAAAATTTATTTTTGTCCTCATAGCAAAGCTGAAAACTGCCCGTGTAGAAAACCAAATACAGCATTAATCCAGCGAGCAAAGGAAGATCTAAATCTTGATCTTACCCATAGTTTTATAGTTGGAGATAAAACCTCAGATATAGAAACAGGAAGACGCGCAGGTATTAGAACAATACTGGTAAAGACAGGATTTAAAGGGAAAGATGGAGAATATCCTGTCAAACCTGATTTTACCGCCGAAGATCTATTAAATGCAGCTCAAATTGTGTTATCATTGGAGCAAGTTTAAATTTT
>CAYYPT010000121.1:0-7877 GCA_964473625.1 uncultured bacterium
CGGCAGAATATGTTAAAACTAAGTTTAAAGATGGAAAACTCACCCTGGATCACGTAAGGAAGTATCATAAGGAACTCGATGCTTCAGGAGTAAATACAGGTGGAAGGGTATCGCCTATGATCCTTCCAGATTACAGTAATCCCGAAGTTAGGAAAAAACAATTGACCACAAGCTACGTTGGGACCTTGCGATAACGAAATTGACAATAAAAATGTCATTTAGAAAAATCTTACTAAACTTTGGCAAATTTGAGATTAGGGCGGTCACTGAGAATAAATTTCATCTAAAGGTTTTCTCATGCTGAGTCCCTCGATAAGCTCAGGGGAACTACATCGAAGCATGTGATGTTTTGTTTATACTAAAGATGAGAGATGAAATATAAATTTGCCAAAGTTTAGAATCGTGTTTATTTCCCTTTTTACAAAATTCGGTTAAAAAAGGGGTGTTGTTATGCATATACGATACAGAGAAAAGCCCTTTGGGTTTGAAAAGCCAGTTTCACCAAAGGGTGAAATCATTATTATTGAAGATCGATGCAAGGGGTGCGGCTTCTGCATTGAATACTGTCCCAGGGATGTTTTAGTACTTTCGGAACGATTTAATGTTAAAGGGTACCATCCTCCCGAAGCCAAGAATCCGGATGAATGTGCAGATTGCGGCTTTTGTGAAATGATCTGTCCTGAATTTGCAATTTATTTAGTTAAAGAAATGGAAAGGGATTACATAAAATAGATATTAATTATTTTTAGTATGAATATTAGAATTTTTATCTTGACTTATAATATGCGGTTATGTATTTTAGCACTGATTTTAAACTAATTCTTCAATAAATAAGGTTTCGTTGCTGAAAAATGAAAACGAATATCGAAGAAATTCTGTCAGGAACTCATACTTTTAGTGGCAGTGAAGCGTGTGCCGAAGGGGCTCTTTCAAGTGGATGTGGTTTTTTAGCAGCTTACCCAATTGTGCCTTCCCTTGAAATATTGGAAAGATTTTCAAAGCGATTTTCTAAGTTTGGTGCTGTTTATATCCAGATGGAGGATGAAATCTCAGCTCTTGCAGCAGTGCTGGGGGCTGCCTGGACTGGCAGGAAAGCAATGACTGTAACTTCTGGTCCTGGATTTTCTCTCATGATGGAGCATGTGGGGTTGGGGGTGATGTTGGAGACACCCTGTGTTATTGTGGATGTTCAACGATTTGGTCCCTCTGAAGGTATCCCTAACAGAGCTGGTCAGGGTGATATAATGCAGGCACGATGGGGTTCACATGGCGATTATGAAATTATTGCTTTATCTCCTAATTCTCCTCAAGAGATGTTTGATTTAACGATTAAAGCATTTAATCTTTCCGAAGAATACCGCACTCCAGTCATGATTATGACAGATGAAGCTGTGGCACATATGAGAGAAAATATGACAATCCCGCCGGCAGCAGACATTAAGATTAAGCGGAGAAGATATTATAAGGGTCCAAAAGATAGTTACTTACCGTTTAAGTGGGATAAAAATTTTGTTCCACGTATGGTAGATATTGGAGAAGGGTATAAATTTCATATTACTGGATTAACTCATAATGAAAAGGGATATCCAGTCATTAATGCAGAAACACAGGAACTTAACGTACATTCGATTCTCAATAAGATTAGACTTAATTCCAGCAAAATTGTTGAATTTGAGGAAGACAATACTCAAGATGCTGACGTGGTAGTGGTTTCTTATGGGATAACTTCAAGAGATGTTGCCAAAGCTGTTAAACAGGCGAGAAAAGAGGGAATAAAGGTCGGTACTTTTCGGTTGATAACAGTATGGCCATTTCCCGAAAAGAGGATTACTGAATTAGCTAAACGAGCGAAGGCTTTTGTAGTCCCAGAAATTAACTACGGCCAGATTTATTTTGAGGTAGAGAGATGTGCTCGCGGGAAAGCGAACACTCTTTCTGTTTTTCATGATAGGTCACGGGATAATGGTATACCGAATATCCTTAATGCTGTAAAACGAGCTTTAAAAGAGTCGAAATAAAATGGAAGCATTAGAAACAGTTAAAGTAAAGGAAAAAGAAAGCCATCCAATGGAACCTTTGCTTCGGATGGATAGAATGCCTCATATCTGGTGCCCTGGGTGTGGAATTGGTACAACTGTAACTGCTTTTGTTTCGGCGCTTGAAAAATTAGAATTTGACTTGAACAAAGTAGTTATAGTTTCTGGTATCGGTTGTACAGGTAGAGTGGCGGGCTACATTAAACTTGATTCATTCCATACAACGCATGGGAGGGCTATTCCTTTTGCCACAGGGATCAAGCTGGGCAATCCTGATCTAAAAGTAGTGGTTTTTTCCGGAGATGGGGACCTGGTTTCGATTGGAGGAAATCATTTTATTCACGCGGCGAGAAGGAACATTGACATAACGGTAATTCTTGTTAATAACTTTATTTATGCAATGACTGGTGGCCAGGTAGCTCCAACAACACCTGTATCGGCTTATACTACTACTTCTCCCTTTGGAAATTTTGAGCCTCCTTCTAATATTCCTCAATTAGCTGAAGCTGCTGGTGCTGTGTATGTGGCAAGGTGGACTTCTCTTCATATTCGCAGACTAACAAAATCTATTACTGAAGCTCTTCAAAAACCTGGTTTTTCTGTGGTGGAGGTTATTTCTCCCTGTGCAATGTATTATTCAAGAATTAACAGATTGGGCGAAGGTATTGATATGATGCGCTTTTATCATGAGAATTCAATAATAAAACATGGTGAACCTACAGAAAATCTTGACATTGACTATCAAAAACAGATCATAGTAGGAAAATTTGTTGATAGAGAAAGGCTTACGTTTATTGAATCACATAAGCAGTGGATTGGAGAGACTAAGTCATGAGCGGTGTTCGTATACCTTACGATATAAGAAAAATAAGAATCCCAAGAGGAGAAGTACATATCGTAAAGGATCGTTGTAAGGGGTGCGGTTTTTGTATAGAATATTGTCCGAACGATGTTCTGGCAGTCTCGGATGAATTTAACTCAAAAGGTTATCATCCTCCGATTGTTGTAAATCCAGATAGATGTGTAAATTGCGGTTTATGCGAAATGCTTTGTCCTGAATTTGCAATATGGAATACGCTGAAAGGAGAAGTGGAGGCCCAAATTGCAAGCTGATCCAAAAGATGTTTTTACTGGTTCTTACTATATAGATGGTGATGTTGCCGCTGCATATGGAGCCATTGCAGCAGGATGTAAGTTTTTGGCAGGTTATCCTATTACACCTTCTACCGAAGCTGCCGAAGCGTTTGCAAAAAGAGCTCCGGAAGTAGGGGCAATTTTTGTTCAAATGGAAGATGAACTCGGTTCCATAGCGGCTGTATTGGGAGCCTCATGGGCAGGTAAAAAAGCAATGACTATAACATCCGGGCCTGGCTTTTCGCTAATGATGGAAAACATCGGATTTGGGGCTGCTATCGAGGCTCCATTTGTAATTATTAATGTTCAAAGAGGCGGACCTTCTACTGGTATACCGACACGTACTGGACAGGGTGATTTAATGCAGGCAAGATGGGGTTCCCATGGTGATTATGAGGTTATTGCTCTTGCCCCTGATTCTCCTCAGGAGAGTTTTGAGTTTGCTATTAAGGCATTCAACCTTGCAGAGAGGTATCGTGTGCCTGTAATGTTGATGGCTGACGAATGTGTAGGTCACATGACGGAGAAAGTTGTAATACCGCCTGCTTCAGAAATTGAAGTTGAAAATAGGAAATATTATAACGGACCTGCTGAGGCATATTCCCCGTTCAGACGTGATGATAGCCTCGTACCTCCTATTGTAAGGCCTGGTGAAGGATATGGGTTATATATAACTGGGTTGGCTCATGATGAAAAAGGTTATCCGATATTTGACCGTGACATACGAGAATCAACTACACGCGCTTTAGTCGACAAAATAAGACAGAATGCCGATAAAATTATTGAAGTAGAGGAAGATAGTCTGGATGACGCAGAGGTTGTTGTCGTTTCATATGGAATAAGTTCAAGAGTCGCTCTTAGGGCCATCGAACTGGCAAGAAAAGAAGGTATAAAAGTAGGTACACTGAGGCTCATAACAGTGTGGCCCTTTCCTGAGAAAAAAATAGAAGAGCTTTCCAGGAAAGTTAAAGGATTTGTTATTCCAGAAATAAATTATGGACAGATTGCCTTTGAAGTGGAGAGATGCAGTCATGGGAATGCCAATGTGATTCTTGTGCCCCATGGAGGGGCTTCTGTTCATATTCCTGAGGACATATTGGGTGCTATCAGGCAGGTGGCAGAGGATAAAAAACGATATCCCCAACTTGTTTCATATAAAACTTATTTGGAAAAACAAGTTTTTGGATAAGGCAATAAGAAGTATGGATAGTATAACTCAAATCGTTGATATTTTTTCTGATGCTCTTGAAAAGAGCAAATTAAATAGATCAAAAGTATCTGTAGTTTCAGATGTTCTGTTTTCTCCCGAAGTTATAGAAAAATTGGGCGTCGATTTTTTCCATACTACTCGAGGTTCTGCAATTCCTTTTGCTGTTGGATTGAAATTAGGAAACTTAGGACTTAAGGTTGTTGCTTTTGTTGGGGATTTGCTTACAATTGGGGGCAACCATTTCCTGCATTCAGCAAGAGGGAATATGGATTTTCTTGTTATTTGTCTTAACCATTTTATTTATAAAAAGGTGGGAGGTGAAAAGCCTCCAGCTTTTTCTTCTCATTTTTCACCTTATCCAAATTATGAAGAACCTTTTAATATCCCACATATAGCAAAATCTTTTGGGGCTGTGTATGTAGCACGGTGGACTATGTTGCATACTCAGGAATTGGTGAATTCTATTTCAGAAGCAATGCAAAAAAAGGGTTTCTCAGTAATAGAAGTGATTTCGCCAGGTGTAAATTATTTTTTAGAGAATCGTGATATAGATGATCAATCTGGTTTAGGTGAATACTATTATAAAAATTCGGAATTGAAAAATGGATGTGATACAAGGGAAGTGGCTATTGAACCGGATAGAAAAATAATTGTAGGCAAATTCATAGATAGAGAAAAAGAAACATTTATTGATTCCTATAATAGACAGCTTGCACATGTAATGGGTGAAAAATTTAGAGAGTATAAATGAAAGAGATTAGATTTGCAGGATTTGGGGGGCAGGGAATCATAAAATCTGGTATAATTCTGGGGAAAGCTGTATCAATTTACGATAACAACTTTGCTACTATGAACCAGAGTTTCGGCCCAGAAGCCAGAGGAGGAGCATGCAGTTCTACTCTGCTCGTCTCGGACACAAAAATTCTCTATCCCTATGTTACTAAAACTAATTTTTTTATTGCGATGTCTGATGAGGCTTATCAGAAATTCAAAAATGAGCTAAGGGAAGATGGCATTTTAATTTTCGATTCAGATTTAGTGAAACCAACTGAAAAACACAATTCTTTCCCTATTCCAGCGACACGATTTGCAGAAGAATTAGGTAATCGTATTTTCGCGAATGTCGTTATGCTTGGGTTTGTTACTGCTATTACTAATATTGTGTCAGTTGAAGCGATGAAAAAAGCAATTCCTGAATCCGTTCCGGAGAGATTTGCTGAAGTAAACCTCAAAGCTTTTGATAAAGGCTATGAGTACGGCAAGAAAATTTTAAAAGAAAGCGATTTCAAAACGGAAGAGAAAGCTGGATAAAAGGCTAATTTTTTTTAACGAGCTTTATCCTATTATCTGTATATAACGATATTAAATTGATTTTAATTTTTAAGGTGCTATTTATAGATGAAAAGAATAGGTGTATATGTTTGTCATTGCGGGGGTAACATATCAGAGGTTATTGATGTTAAAGAAGTAGCTGCCTTTGCAGAAAAACAACCTGACGTTGTGCTTGTGCGGGATCATGAACATATGTGTTCTGAGACAGGGCAGAAGCTTGTCATAGATGATATTAAAGAACACAAGTTGGACAAGGTTGTTATAGCTGCTTGTTCTCCACAATTTCAAGGTCCTACTTTTAAGGCCACTCTGGAAAAAGCTGGCCTTTCACCATACGTTCTGGAGATGGCTAACATTCGTGAACAATGTGCCTGGCCGCATTTTGATTTTCCTGATAAGGCAACTGAGAAAGCTAAAGAACTTACCAATATAGCTATAGCAAAGGCAAGGTTGGATGAGCCGTTGACCAAGAAAACTTTTCCCATTGGGAAAAGAGTATTGGTTATTGGAGGTGGTATAGCAGGAATTCAGGCTTCTTTGGATTTAGGCGATGCAGGGTTTGAAGTTTATCTTGTTGAAAAGAATCCCTCTATTGGCGGTAAAATGCTCCAGCTTTCTAGAACTTTTCCAACAGAAGATTGTGCCGCCTGTATTCTTTCACCCAAAATGGCGGATGTCCCTGCCAATCCTAATATACATTTATTTACCTATTCAGAAATAGAAGATATTAAAGGATATCTGGGAAATTATGAAATTACTGTCAAGAAAAAACCTACTTATGTAGATCCTGATAAGTGTACCTGTTGCGATGAATGTACCAAAGTTTGTCCTGTGGTTGTTCCAAATGAGGTAGACGAAGGGCTCACGTCAAGAAAAGCAATTTATTTGGCTTCTCCTATTGCTGTGCCGCATTCTTATGTTCTGGATGATAAGGCTTGTCTTGGAATATTCCCTTTAGCATGTGGTAAATGTCAGGAAGTTTGTGACCCCGGCGCGATTAATTTTGATGTATATCCTGAAGAGGTCAAATTTACAGTAGATACTATTATTGTTGCCACAGGTTACGATATTTTTGATGCTACCAAGAAAAAAGTTTATGGCTTTGGGAGATATGAAAATGTGATAACTGCGCTGGATATGGAACGGATGATAGTTCATGCTGCAGAGGGAAATCCTATACGGCCCATGGGCAAAAGAATTGCTTTTATTCAATGTGTCGGTTCAAGAGATGAGCAAGTTGGAAATGTTTATTGTTCAAGAATATGTTGTATGTATGCTACCAAGCTTTCCCAGTTGATTAAGCGGTCTGATCCTACAAGAGATGTGTATGTTTTTTATACTGATTTGAGAGCTTATGGTAAAGGGTTCGAAGAATATTATAAGCGGGCTCAGAATGAAGGGGTGAAGTTTATTCGAGGTAGACCGGCAGAACTTATTGAGGATCCGGAGACAAAGAAAATAACTTTGCGAGTTGAAGATACTCTGACCCGGAATATAATAGAAGCAGAATTTGATCTTGTAGTACTTTCTGTAGGATTGCGCCCTAATAAGGGTACAGAGAAGATTGCAGATTTCTTAAGACTCGGAAAGAGTCCAGATGGTTTTCTTCAGGAAGCGCATCCCAAATTCCGTCCTGTTGATACTCTTACTGATGGAGTATTTCTTGCAGGGACAGTTCAGGGGCCAAAGGATATTCCCGATACAGTCGCTCAGGCGAGTGCAGCTTCTTCCAGGGCCATAAGATTGATGAACAGAGGCGAGTACGATGTTGATCCTGTTATGGCATTTGTTCATACCGATCTTTGCGATGGATGCGGACTATGTGTTGAACAGTGTCCTACCAATGCTATATCCATTGTTTCCAGAGAAAACGATTCTGAGAAATCGCTTTCCCCACAAATTGCAAAAATTAATGAAGCTCTCTGTAAAGGGTGTGGAAGCTGTATTGCTTCCTGTCCAAAGGATGCGCTGGATCTTCACTGTTACACAAATGAACAGATGCTTGCGCAGGTCAAAGCTGCTCTTGCGGATAAAAAAGACGGCGAGGTTCGGATATTGGTTTTTGCAGATGACATGACATGTTATAGATTAGCGGATAATGTGGGAACAGCAAAGATGTCTTATTCGCTTGGTTCCAGAATAATCAGGGTCCCGAGTTGCAGTAG
>CAYYPT010000122.1:0-7815 GCA_964473625.1 uncultured bacterium
CAGCAATAAAAGTTGAAAACCTGACCAAAGAATTTGACGGGTTAACAGCAGTAGATCATATCTCATTTAAAGTAGAAGAGGTGGAGCTTTTTGGACTTTTAGGTCCCAATGGTGCTGGCAAAACAACCACTATAAACATGCTTTCCACACTGCTTAAACCAACATCTGGTTACGGAGAAGTAGCAGGATTTGATATTACACGCGACAAAGACAAGGTGAGGAGAAGTATAGGAATCGTTTTCCAGGAGCCCGCACTTGATAGTAAATTGACAGGGAAAGAAAATTTAGAATTCCATGCAATGATGTACGGTATGGAAAAAGTCGAGAGAAAGAAAAGAATAGGTGAAGTGCTTGAGATAGTTGAATTGAAAGATAAAGCCCACGTTCTTGTTGAGAACTATTCTGGAGGGATGAAAAGAAGATTGGAGATAGCAAGAGGTTTAATTCACAGACCAAAGGTCTTATTTTTAGATGAGCCGACGCTTGGTTTAGATGCCCAAACACGAAGAAATATCTGGGATTACATAAAAAAACTCAACAGAGAAAGTAAAGTCACAATCATTTTGACAACTCACTACATGGAAGAGGCCGATTATCTCTGTGATAGAGTTGCTATAATTGATTGTGGAAAGATAATTGTTTTAGACACCCCTGATAGATTAAAGGACAGGCTCGGAGGGGACGTTATATCTTTGAGAATTAATGAGAATCCTGAAAAGTTTGTAAATTATTTGAAGGATTTCAAATGGATAAAATCGATGAAGAATCATAATGGGAACCTAAACTTGAGTGTAGAAAAAGGAGAAAAGAGAATACCGGAATTAATCAAGGTGGCACAGAAAGTAGGGATAAATGTAGATTCGGTCAGTTTGCACAAGCCGAGCTTAGAAGATGTATTTCTACATTTCACTGGCAAAACTATTAGAGAGCAGGAAGCCACTCAAAGAGAAAAAAATAGAGAATTGGTTATGCGGAGAATGAGAAGATGATCAGCGGAACAGCAATATATGTGTTGTGGTTAAGAGAAATGAAGAGATTCCTTAGAGCCAAATCCAGAGTAGTGGGTTCTCTGGCAATGCCTCTTTTCTTCCTCGCATTCTTGGGCCTGGGATTCAACAGAATGGCTATTCCAGGAATAAAAGGGGATGTCGACTATATTCACTTTTTAGTACCTGGAATCGTTGGAATGACCATGCTTTTTACATCAATGTTTGCCGGTATATCTGTTTTGTGGGATAGGGAATTTGGTTTTCTAAAGGAAATAATGGTTGCTCCTGTTAATAGAGTTTCCATTGTGCTGGGCAGAATAGCAGGAGGCACAACAACCGCTGTTATTCAGGGACTTTTAATCTTAACTATTTCGGTAATTATGGGTTTTAAGATTGCTGGAATAATCCCTCTATCATTGTCTATTTCTCTCATGTTTTTAATTTCATCTACTTTTATTGGACTGGGCCTAATATTTGCTTCAAGGATGAGAGATATTCATGGATTCAGTTTAATAATGAATTTTGTTATATTTCCGCTTTTCTTTCTCTCAGGAGCACTTTATCCCCTGAACAATCTACCAGTGTGGTTAAAATACATTTCTTATATAGATCCATTGACGTATGGGGTAGATGGCTTAAGAGGTGTGCTGATAGGCGACTCTTTGTTTTCAGTTGTTTTTGATTTTATTTTACTGATAAGTTTTTCCGTCGTAATGGTTTTGCTCGGTGCTTACTTCTTCGAAAAGAGCGAGTACGTTTAATATGTTTGTAGGTGCAGACGGCTGCAGGGCAGGCTGGTTTACAGTGTTGCTCGATGAAACAGATAACTGGGAAGTGAACCTCTTCTCTGATATTTCGAGCTTGTGGAATAGATACAGTAATGTTACTGTAATACTTATAGATATTCCCATTGGTTTGTCTGAAAGCGGGGAGGGCCGCAAGTGCGATAAAGAAGCACGTCCGTTGCTCGGTGCCAGACGGGGTTCAAGTCTGTTTAAAATTCCGTCTCGGTCTGCAGTTTATGCTGACACTTATGAAGAGGCCAAGCATCTCAACAGGCAAGTGACAGGAAAGAAATTATCCATTCAAACATGGAATATAATTCCAAAAATCCGAGAGGTAGACATGTTTCTCTCAGCCAACCTTGATGCAAGATCGCTTATAAAAGAATCACATCCAGAGATATGCTTTTGGGCATTGACTGGCCATCCCATGAAATATTCAAAAAAGAAATTGGAAGGATTTTCAGAAAGAATTCAAATATTACAATCTGCTCTTTATTCCACTAACAGTATAGTAAAACAGGCCTTATCAAATTATCCCAGAAATAAAGTAACAAAAGATGATATTCTTGACGCTTTGTCATTAGCCGTTACTGCAAAATTGGGGATTCAGCATGGATTTATTTCTATTCCAGAAATTTCCGAATACGATTCTCATGGACTTCCCATGAACATAGTTTATTCGTTACCTTAAATAGAAAGGAGCTCTCATGAAAATAGGAATGATGTGTCTCTGGAATGCTGCTAATGGACCTTCTATTCACGCCGAACTTGTAGGGAGAGCATGGATTAAATTAGGTCATCAACTTAAAGTGTTTTCTGCTAAAAAACATCCAGATGCCAGACCAACACTGCAGAAAGACGAAGATTTTGTGATCAGACATTTCAGTGTTGAAAAAGTTGTGCCAGTTACCCGTGCGGCTTTTTTTGATTCTTCTCCACTTCTTAACGAAGATTACGAAATCTTTGTTGCTCAGAATGTAGAAAGACTGCCTGCTGAGAAATTGCTAGAGTTTTTTCCAAAAATCAGAGAAAAAGCCATTACTGTTCAGGTTGTTCACGAGGGCAAAGCCCCTGAAGACCCTCTATACTACAAATTTGATTGGGACGGTATTGTCTGTTTTGACCATAGGTACAAAGAATATCTGGTTAAGCATTTCCCAGCTGAGAAGATTCACATAATTCCGTATCCTTATTATCCGTTTAAACCCGGGAACAAGAACCAAACAAGAAAGAATCTGCGACTGCCTCTGGATGAAAAGATTATATTTTCATTCGGTTTCAGACCCAGAGAGATTGCGGCTGTTCTGCCTGCTCTCGATGATCTATCCAAAAAATATCCTTTGCGGTATGTTATTATTGCCAATCCTGAAAGCGACGTGAATCCATTAATCAAATTGAAAGAGAAATATAAATTCATTGATCTGGAGGTGAAACCGCTTCCGTTGGATGAACTTTATTCCTACCTTTATGCTTCGGACGCATTACTTATTCACAGGGAGTCATCAAAGAAATACAAAGCAGTTGTATCAAGTTCTGTTTGCCAGGTTCTTGGCAGCGGCTGTCCTGTCCTTTTTCATGATTCAAATTATGTAGAACTTTACGGAGAGGAGATAATAAAATATCGCGATTTTGATGACATGAAAGCTAAACTGATTGATGTTTTCAATGGTAAATTTGACCCTGGTAAAGTGAAAGCTTTTCTGGAAAAAAACAATGCCGAACAAATTGCCAGGAGATTTCTTCATCTTTTTGAGGAGTTACTTAGCAATAGGGAAAAAGGAGAAAAATGATGTCAAAGTTAAATCAGTTCACCAAGAACCTAGGCGGTGGTAAAATTATTTCGCTTGATTCTGGCGAAAAAATTTTCAAGCTGGATTCTTTTAAAAATAATCCGCTTGTAAAACCTCAGGATCTTGGTTTAACCTGGCAGGAAGATGGTGAATTGAAAATAGGAGCAGTTTTCAACGCCGGAGCCGAAATATTTCAGGATAAGATTATGCTTATGCCGAGATGCCACACCAATTATAGGAAAGGAAAATTCTTTGACGAAAAGATAAAAACCGAACGCACCATTCTTGAAAATTATATTTCTGAAATCCTGCCCCTTGCAAGCAGTGATGGTATTCACTTTGACAGATTCAATAACGTAGTGATTAAAGGGGACGGTACAGATCACAGTGACTTTACTTATGGAATAGAAGATATCAGGATAATAAAATATGACGAAAGGTATCTTCTGATTGGATGTGGTAAAATCAAGCCGCCGTTCAAAGGTTCAAATGCAGATCGGATTGCTGTCTATTCAACTGAGAATTTTGTAGAAATAACCTATCATGGAATCGTTAAACCTTTTGATTCCCGTAATGCTATTCTTTTCCCTGAATTGATAAACGGTAAGCAGTACATGCTGTTTCGTTTTCATCCCGATATTCACCTGGATTATCTTGAAGCCGGGATAGATCAATTATTAAATCCTTCCAGATATGATAAACAGTGGGAAAAACTTTATGCACGGCGAAGCCAAACTTCCCTCATAAAAGCAGGGGACTATCCTCATGAAAAGGAAAAGGTGGGACCTGGTACTCAATTGGTCAAAACCGATAAAGGATGGCTGCTGATCTATCATGCTGTTGGTGAAATAGATGAAAAAATTTGTAAGGTTTATGGATTACCGGACAGGATTGAAAGAGGATACTCCATCTCTGCGGCTCTTCTTGATCTTGACAATCCATCTACGATACTTGCCAGAACAAGGCATCCACTTTATATTCCTTCTTTACCTTACGAACTTTATGGCAATGCTCAATATCCAGTTGACGTACCAGCAGTTGTTTTCCCTGTGGGTGCTTTTGTCCTGGATAATAAGCTGATTATCTATGCTGGGGCTGGGGATAAGTACATAATTGGTCTGAGCTGCGATTTTGATAAAATAGTTGATTATCTATGGAACTATAGTAGATGCGTTGAAGTTTAGAGAAAATTGGCTTGCGATTAAACTTAAAAATCATTAAGTTTTTTCTGAATAGTGAGTTGAAGAAGAAGCTTTTCCGATCTTATTCTCAAAGCGTGGAGTTGCAAAATTATGACAGCAATAAAAATCTTCGTAACAGGAGGGACTTTTGATAAAGAGTACGATGAACTAAGGGGTGAACTTTTTTTCCGAAAAACTCATCTTCCTGAAATGTTGAAACTGGGGCGTTGCAGATTGAAAGTTGATATAGAGACTTTAATGATGGTTGATAGTTTGTACATGACCGATGCCGAGAGGAAGATTATACTTGATAGCTGCAAGGAGGTAAAGGAAGACAAAATACTGATAATTCACGGAACAGATACAATGGTAGAAACTGCCAGACTTCTTGGAAATTCTATAAAAGACAAAACCGTTGTTTTAACTGGAGCAATGGTGCCGTACAAATTTGGGAGTTCTGATGGGCTGTTTAATCTTGGAAGTTCTTTAGCATTTGTCCAGACATTACCACATGGAGTTTATATTTCTATGAACGGAAAATATTTTTACTGGAATAATGTTGTGAAGGACAAACAAAAGGGTGAATTCAGGGAAATAAAATGAAAGAAGAGAGTTTGAAAGTTAATATGAGTAGCTATCCATTTGCAGAAATTGAAAAAAAGTGGCAGAAATTCTGGGAAGAACAAAAACTGTATGAAACAGATATGACCAATGTAGAGAAAAAACTCTACTGTCTGGTCATGTTTATTTATCCTTCAGGAGATCGCCTTCATATTGGCCATTGGTATAACTATGGTCCAACTGATACATGGGCACGGTTTAAAAGAATGCAGGGGTACAATGTTTTCGAGCCCATGGGTTACGATGCGTTTGGACTGCCTGCAGAGAATTACGCTATTAAAAAAGGGGTTCATCCTGCTATCTCAACTGCGGAGAATATCGCAGCCATTCGTAAGCAGCTTAAAGCCATAGGAGCTATGTATGATTGGTCAAAAGAAATAAATACAAGTGCTCCAGAATATTATAAATGGACACAGTGGTTTTTCCTTCTTCTCTATAAAAACGGTCTTGCCTATAAGAAAGAAGCTCCGGTAAACTGGTGCCCGTCGTGCAAAACAGTTCTCGCTAATGAACAGGTGGTGGATGGCCGATGTGAGCGGTGTGGTTCTGAAGTTACGCGGAAAGATCTTGAACAGTGGTTTTTTAAAATAACAGCCTACGCAGATAAACTACTGGAAGGACTGGATCGAATTGACTGGCCTGAAAAAACTATAACGATGCAGAGAAACTGGATCGGCAGGAGCGAAGGAGCATGGATAAAATTCCCCATTTCAGATCGTAAAGAAACTATCGAAGTTTTTACGACACGGCCCGATACTCTCTGGGGTGTCACATACATGGTGCTTGCGCCAGAACATCCTCTGGTTGAGGTTCTTACCACTCCTTCTCAAAAAGAAAAAGTGCAAAACTATGTGGAAGAATCCCGGAAAGAAACAGACATCTTTCGCACTTCAACTGAAAAGGAGAAAACAGGTGTTTTTACAGGTAGTTACTGTATAAATCCTGTGAACGGTGAAAAAATTCCAATCTGGATTGCTGACTATGTCCTTCTTACCTATGGGACTGGAGCAGTTATGGCAGTTCCTGCTCATGATGAACGGGATTTTGAATTTGCCAGGAAGTTCAAACTTCTCATTAGAGAAGTTATCAGCCCTGATGGTAAAGAACACGGTCCATTAAAAGCGGCTTATACTGAACCTGGCATCATGATAAAATCAGGGTCGTTTACTGGTGAACGATCAGATTTAGGGATTAGTAAAGTTATTAAATATCTGGAAGAAAAGGGTTGGGGGGGCAGACGGGTAAACTATAAGTTAAGAGATTGGTTAATTTCCAGACAAAGATACTGGGGTGCTCCTATCCCAATGGTTAACTGTGAGCGATGTGGATTAGTACCCGTGCCAGAGGATCAGCTTCCGGTATTGCTTCCTGAAAAAGTAGAATTTACAGGAACAGGTGAATCTCCCCTTCTTACCAATCCAGAATGGGTTAATACTACGTGCCCGAAGTGTGGGGGTAAGGCTAAAAGAGAAGTTGATACAATGGACACTTTTGTCTGTTCTTCCTGGTATTTTTTGCGCTTTCCTAATCCCCATATTGATACAGCTCCCTTTGATTCAAAAATTGTTAAGAAATGGCTTCCTGTAGACCAATATGTTGGAGGGGCTGAGCATGCAGTAATGCATTTACTTTATGCTCGTTTTTTTACAAAAGTGTTATATGACCTTGACCTCATTGATTTTGACGAACCTTTTACCAGACTTGTTCATCAGGGTGTGATTACCAATAAAGGGGCCAAGATGTCTAAATCGCGAGGGAATGTAATCAATCCTGATGGATATGTTGAAAAATATGGTTCAGACGTTTTTAGAATGTACATGATGTTTATGGGATCTTACTCCGAAGGGGGTGACTGGTCTGACGAGGGTATCCACGGAATAAATCGTTTTGTCAACAGGGTATGGCGTTTAGTAGAAATAATTCAGGAAAATCCTCCAACAGGGAAAGAAAAAATACAAGCCACCCATCTGGATAGAGCACGACATTATGCTGTTAAAATGGTTACTCAAGACCTTGAACGGTTTCACTTCAACACTTCTATCAGCAGAATTATGGAACTTGTTAATGCAATCTACTTATATATTCAGGATCTAAAACCGGAAGAACAAAATCTGGAAATCTTAAACGATGTTTTGAAAACCATGGTTCAACTCATTTCTCCTTTTGCACCTCATCTCGGAGAGGAACTCTGGCACAAACTGGGCAATGATGATAGCGTTTTTAATTCAAAATGGCCTGAATGGGATGAAGAAAAATTAAAAAAAGAAACTGTGACGATTGTAGTCCAGATCAATGGAAAGATCAGGAGTAAGATTGAAGCAGATATAGACTCGGATGATGAGGAAGTGAAGGGTAAAGTTTTTGAAGATCCAAAGGTGAGAAAATATACTGAAGGAAAAGAAATTATCAAGGTAGTAGTTGTTAAGAACAAACTTGTCAGCGTAGTGGT
>CAYYPT010000123.1:0-7757 GCA_964473625.1 uncultured bacterium
TCGATATTTGAATTTGTTTAGAATTTCGATATTAGAATTTCGAATTTATCGTTATAAAGTAACTTTGACATTTTTGCCAAAGTTTAGAATTTAACTTAACCTCACATACGGATGCCATTCTTTGAAAGCAATGGAATCCCTATCACAAACAGAAAGGGCATCTGGACACTTATACTTACACTTACACTTACACTTACACTTATATTTATACTTATACTTCTGCTTCTACCGGGGTAACAAATGCTTTTATTCCCTCTTTCTCAAACAACTTCTTTAATTTTCTTACCTCTGCTAAAAGTCTATCTTTCGTCTCCTCTGAACAGGCGATCATCAGGAGCGCGTTTACCCCTGGCCAGATGTGACTATTCATATGGGAACCGGAATGTTGACCTACCCCATGGACTACAGGAATTTTAGTGTAGGTTTTCACCCCACATCGTTTCAGAGATTCACTTACCTCATCGCCAATAGCCTGATTATAAGCAATCCACACTATTTTCATCGTCATCTCCTTATCTGCTTAGAGCGATTCTTCTTAACTCTGGTTTCAAAGATTGAATACATAACTGGAACAAAAATCAAAGTAACTAAGGTTGAAACCAGAAGCCCACCAATGACTGAGATGGCTAATGGACTCCATATCTCCGATCCTTCTCCAGTTTTCAAAGCAAGAGGCAGTAGGGCAAAAATAGTAGTGAAAGCAGTCATCAGCACCGGCCGCAAACGGCGGGGACCAGAGACCAAAATGGCTTCCTCAAGTGCCAGTCCTCGAGCCCGCATGATATTGGTGTAATCCACCAGCACAATGGCGTTGTTCACCACAATCCCAACCAACATCACCATACCTACAAAGGAGAGGGTACTGAGTGTCTTGCCGGTAATAAACAATGCCCAGATCACTCCAACAACGGCGAAGGGAATGGAGAAAAGGATTACAAATGGATCCAGTAGCGACTCGAACTGCGCGGCCATTACCATATAAACCAAGATAATTCCAACAATCATAGCAATGCCCAGCCAACGAAAACTCTCGGCCTGATCCTGAGCGGAACCACCTATCGCGACATCTATCCCTTCCGGCAGGGAGATTTTGCCCAGTTCTTTTCTCAAATCAGCCACCACCTTTCCCAAAAATCGCTTGTACAGACTTCCCCCTACATAGACCACCCGTTCCTGATCCTTTCGTTGAATGGTCAAGGGCCCCCGCCTCTCTACAATTCGGGCAATACTGCCGATGGGAATTTGTTTGCCCATAGGAGAAGTCACAACGGTGTTCTCCAGATCGGCGATGCTCTGCCTGTCTGATCCCTGTAGTCGTACAAAGGTGTCGTACTCCTCTCCACCTTCCCGATACTTCGTAGCCACGTCTCCATAGAACTTGGTGCGTAAAGTAGAGGCAATTTGGGCCATGTTTAATCCCAGAGAGGCTGCCTTCTTGCGATCCACTTCTACCCAGAGTTCGGGCTTTCCCTTCTCCCTGGAGATAGTGACATCGATCAGACCTGGAATCCTACCCATCAGCTCTTTAACCTTGAGGGCAAAAGCATCAACCTTAGCAATATCGTAACCATAGATTTCCACCGATACTGGCTTAGTACCTCCCCTCATCATCTGCATCATGTCCTGTTGGCTAAAATCAATCGTCTGGATTCCCGGAATTTGGGCAATTTTCTGACTCAGGGACCGGGCAATATCACGATCCGAACGCTTCCGCTTATTCTTGGAGACCAGCTGTGTTCCCACACTGATGATATGGGTATCTCTTTGCTGTCCCATTGCAGAAGCCATTCCTGTCTCGCTCTTCCCGCAGCTAACGTACATCAGTTTTCTTTCCGGGACGTCCTTCGCCATAATATCCTCAATTTTTGCCATCACCTGGTCAGTGGCTTCAACCCGGGTGCCGACGGGCAGCTTCACAGTCCCCTGCACCATATTTTGATCCGTAGCCGGCATAAATTCTGTCCCTACCACCTTGAATAAAAAGAGACTGACAACAAATATCCCCAGACCAACTGCTACCGTAATTTTACGATGGTTCAGGGCCCAGTTCAACAGCTTTCTATAGGTAGCCTCAAAACCTGTAAACCATTTTTCGCTGAAATCATGAAACCTTTGGATGAGTCCCTTTCGTTTTTCCCTGAGAGAGGGTACGCTCATAAACTGGGAAGACAGCATAGGAGTAAGGGTCAACGCAGAGAATAGAGAAGCAGCTAAAACGATCATTACAACCAATCCCAGTTCCCTGAACATAATTCCTGTGATGCCTTTGACAAAGATAATAGGAAAGAAAATGGCCACAGTGGTGAAGGTAGAAGCCATCACGGCTGTACCTACTTCCCCGGCACCAAATATTGATGCTTCCCTTCTGGACTCTCCCATCATATAGTGCCGGTATGTGTTCTCATAAATTACAATAGCATTGTCCACCACCATACCAATAGCAATAGCAATGGCTGAGAGAGACATCATGTTAATGGTATATCCTCCGAGATAAAGAAAAGCAAAAGCCACAATAAGGGAGACAGGGATGGTTAGAGCAATGATAAAACTTCCTCGAAGCTCCCGCAGGAAGAAGAAAACCACCAACACAACAAATAAGAGTCCCCAACCCACCGTGCTGGCTAAGTTATTAATAGAACGGACAATGAATTCAGAAGAATCCATTGCTAGAACCACCTTCACATCTGACGGCAGCCTCTTTTTCAACTTCGGGAGTGCCTTCTTAATGCGGTTGGCTACTGTGACAGTGTTGGCCCCGGATTGTTTCTGCACCATGACAATCAGGCCTCGCCCGCGATTGATGCGAACCCGATGCTCTCTATCCTTAAAAGAATCTTTTACCTGGGCCACATCTCGGAGATAGATGGGTGTACCATTGAAATTGCCTACCACCACCTCGTTGATTTCCTCGACGCTTTGAAATTCACCAGGAACTCGAACAATATAATCGGTTCTTCCGATCTTCAGATCTCCAGCAGGAAGGCTAAAATTCTCTGCCGCCAACATCCCTGTCACTTGAGGAACAGAAAGGCGATAAGCCTCCAACCGTTGGCGGTCCAAATTGACCTGAATCTCCCGCTCAAGCCCACCCATGACAGTCGTCATAGCTACACCGGGGATGCGTTTTAACGGATCACAGAATTTGTTATCGATAATGTCACGAAGATCCGTATAGCTTTGCCTGGCTGTCACACCAAAAACCATCACTGGCATCATAGAAACATCCATCTTGAACAGCAAGGGCTTATCCGCATCTTCGGGTAGCCGCATCCCGGCGAAGTCAAGCCGTTGCCGCACGTCGTTAGCCGCTTCGTCCAGGTTTGTACCCCATTCGAACTGCATAGTTACCACAGAGAGATTTTCCTCAGAAGTCGAAGTAACATCTTTGATGTTGGGCGTGGTGCTTACCTCACCTTCAATAATCTTCGTGACCTTGGTCTCGATGTCTTCGGCACTGGCACCTCGGTAAAAGGTAATCACGGACATTGTGGGCAGTTCTATTTTCGGCAAGAGATCAATAGGAAGCATGATCAAAGCCGCTAATCCCAGTATTACAATCCCTGCAAATATCATCGTTGTAAAAACAGGGCGTTTGACACCAAACTCAGGAAGTTTCATTGGACTTCACCTCCTTTAACATCAACTGTTGAACTATCTTCTATCATCTCCTTACCAACAGTCACGACTTTTTCTCCTTCATGAAGTCCACTGAGCAGTTCTATTACCGTACCTTCCTGTAATCCCAATTCCACAGAGCGTTTTATTGCTCTATCGCTTTCTATAACAAAAGCATAATGCTTCCCCTCTTCGTTCAAAATTGCATCAACTGGAATGGTTAGAACATTATTTCTTTCGTTTATTACAATCTCTACCCGGCAGAACATACCGGCCTTTAATGCAAAATCTGGATTGGGTACTTTGATCTGAACCTCAAAGGTTCGGCTCCCAGGATCTGCAGCTGAACTAACTGCATAAACCTCTCCGATAAAAACACGGTTGGGGTAGGCATCAACACTAATTTCTGCTCTTTGCCCGGGTGATATTTGGTGAACTTGTATCTCGGTGGCCCGCACAGTGATTTTCACTCTCGAGAAATCCATCAGGCCTACCACACCACGACCACCCGGCATCTGAGGATTGATAATTTCCCCTTCATTCATGTACTTTCCAGTAATGACTCCGGCAAACGGAGCCTTCATCACAGAAACTCTCAACTGCCACTCGGCTAAATCGAACGCTACCTGAGCTTGCTGGAGCTGTGCTTTGGCTGCATTGTAACCAAGCTGAACTTTCTCGTACTGTTGTTCGCTGACAGAATCCTTTTCTTTGAGCTCTTTAATTCGTTCCCAGTTTCGCTTGGCATCCTCAAAATTGGCCTGAGCTACAGCCAGTCCAGCCTTTGCCTGTTCAAGCCGAAGCTTGAAGGTTTCGGCATCCAGTTCGGCTAAAATTTGTCCCTTAGTAACCAGATCTCCTACCTCAACGTATATCTTGCCCACTTTACCTCCTACATCTGGAACAATGTTCACCTGCCTCCATGGTTCAATATTACCTGTAAATGAGAAGATTTTTCTCAAATTGCCTGTTTTTACTGTAGCAATTTCGACCGGGATGGCAGAGACTACCTCTTTGTCTATTGAAGATTTTCGACTGCAACCTCCTGCCAGTAATCCTATGCCGATGATAAAAACAAAACATTTATACATCGCTTGTTTCATTATATCCTCCTGATTTTTGCTTTTCATAACAGCCATCTTTATTCTCCTTTTCCAATAATACCCATTGCTCGTTTCAGCTGGGCTTCGGCTAATTTATAATCTATCAGTGCAGAAATATAGTCTGTCTTGGCTTTTACTAAAAGTGTATTGGCATCCAGATAGTCTGTGTTGGTTGCCATGCCCTGCTGAAACAGATCTGCTGTTACTCTGAAATTTTCTTCTGCCTGTTTTACATTCTCCTCGGCTACCCGGATTTTCTGTTCAGCCGTTTTCTCCATTAATACAGCCTGTGTCACTTCAAGACGAATTCCATTTTTTGCATTCTCAAAATTTTCTTTCATCTGTAAAAGTTGATGCTGAGCCTGAGTCCGCTTGTAATGAGTTCTTCCCCAGTCAAAAAGATTCATCGACGCAACAAGAGAAACTGTCCATGTGGTATAAAACTCCATGTTATATTCTCGATTAGGCTTTTTATATCCATAATCAAGGACAAGAGTAAAATTAGGAAGATACCCGGCAGAAGCTATATTAACCGTTCTTTTACCGATAGAAATTCCAGCTTTCAGCATGGAAATTTCTGGTCTCTGAAGAAGTGCCTGTGAGACAGCATCGGAAAGAGATATATTAGCCGAAGGCTTATAGGAAAGTTCTTCTGTCAATTTTACATCAGTATCAAGTGGGATGCCGAGAACATTACAGAACGATTTCTTAGCCAGTTCCAATCCATTTTTAGCCTGTATCAAACCCAACTTAGCATTGGAAAGTTGAACTTTAGCCTTTAGAAGATCGTTTTTCGTTACCATTCCAACATTGTACATATTTTCTAAATCTTTAACATGGCCCTCTACTTGCTTCACAGCTTCACGGGCTACCTCCACAAATTTCTGAGCTTTCACAACCCCCCAGTAAGCTTTCTGAACATTGAAAATTAAATCATCTTTATTTTTTGAATATTCTGCCTCTGTTGCTTTAATGCCGTCTTTAGCCATCCTGAAACCATTGAGAATACTGAAACCTGTAAAAATAGGCTGTTGAAGCTGAACCCCTATGCCAACCATTTCATCTCGACCAATTGTAATCCTTTTAGGAAGATTCATTTGGGGCATACCAGGAATAGAGGGCATTGCATTACCAAAAACCTTTCCCGGCATGAAGGGCGCCACATCAAGTTTTGTATAATTGGCAGTCCCCTTTAATTTGGGAAGAAATCCTGTCCTTGCTTCACCTAATCTTGCCTTAGCTTCCTTTAATTTCTCGGCTGAGGCTGCAAGAGTTTTATTGTGTTGAAGAGCGATCTTTATGCTCTGCTCGAGGTTCAGCACTATCTGCGTCTGAGAAAAGGAATTCCCAATTCCCATCCCCAGAAAAATAATTATAAATAGTACAATTCTTCGCAAAATCATCTAAGAAACCTCCTTTGTTTGACTATTGAGAAAAAGGATAAAGAATGATTCCTCCACCAAATCTCAAAATCCCCTGTTCGGTAAAATCTTTACCAAAGAAAAATTCATCCCTGCAAAGTAAATAATGAAATGCCCCTTCACCATAAATAGAGAACCACTCTGTCAGCCTGAGCTCAAGTCCCAATCCTCCGTGTAACCCAAAACTCATTTTCTGAAATTTCTCCCCTTCAAACAAAGTTGCCTCCCCTCCTGGGCCATCCTGAGTGAACTTCCATGGGACAATGCTTACCCCCAGAATTGTGTAGGGAATCATCCTGCCCACTGGGAAAGAGATAAGATTACTGAAAGAAATTCGAGGGAAAAAGAATACAGGTTCTTTTGAAGAATCTTCCCGCTGGCTTTTTTTCACACTCATCCATCCAATATCGATGTTTACTTCAACAGCATAATAGTTGAAAATTTGGTGAATAATACCAATTCCGTAGCTCATTCCGGGATCAAGATAATCAGACATTGCAGTAGAATCATTAAATGAACCAGACAGCGACTTTATACCCGAAGTTACTAATTTGAATCCCAGTTTCTCCCCTGCTCCGAAACTTGAAGAAAGGGGGACCACAATTAACAAAAATAAAAGAATAGAATATTTCCATTTCATAAAAACTGCCCTCCTAATTTTTATTTCCTACTCCATGAAGAAAAAGGTCAACAATACTTTGTGTTTCCTCAGATAAAGAACCTTCAGCCCCCATAAAAATCCAGTGAAAGGTAAATTCATCCATAAAACCCTTAAGCGCTTTTGTCAGAGTCAGGGGGGGCAAATTTTTCAAAATCCCCTGTTTTTGCCCCTCTTTTACGAAATCTTGCAAAAGAGAAATATACGCTTGAAACGAATCCAGCATATGCTTTTTCATCTTACCTTTAACTTGGGTATCGATTCTGCCCTTCTCTGAATGGACTATTTTGAAGAAAGACTTGTGCTCTTCAAAGAAAAGGAGATACGATTTTATAAGTTTTTTCAGTTTTTCAAGATATGGCCTATCGCCTTCCATGGCAGATTGAAGTCTGGAAAAGAGTATTTTGGTTTTTTCTTCAATTATAGAGAAAAAAATATCATCTTTGTTTTTGAAATAAAGATATATAGTTCCTTTGGAAAGACCAACGCGACCAGCAATTTCATCAACAGTGACCTCGTGGAAATCTTTCTCAGAGAAAAGAACCGCTGCTGCATCCAAGATGTCCTTTTTCCTAGCAAGTTTTTCCTGTTCTTTTCGACTCAATTTCGCCATACTTTGTTCCTTACAATATTATTAGGCAGAAAAATGACCTCCACCTCAAAGGTAGAACCGCCCGTCTTTTTACACAATCCAAGACTCAAGCAGAATTAGACTCTCCATTCCACCTAAGATGACATGAACTGGGCATCATTCTGAGAAGTGGTTATTAACTGGCGTCGCAAAAGAACCATCTAACGTTTAACATTCTGGAGCACAAATCATATTTTTCAAACCATGCTCCTTTAACTTCCAAAAATGTAACCCAGTATTCACTGAACAACCAGTCAGTCATTAACTGACTGGTCAGTCATAGTATAAACAAAAAAAATATAATTGTCAAGTGGTTTTTTATCGGAATT
>CAYYPT010000124.1:0-4828 GCA_964473625.1 uncultured bacterium
GAATTTATCGTTATGAAGTAACTTTGACATTCTTGCCAAAGTTTAGTAAGTAATCATCTTTTTAAGCCCTTTAGGGTCTTTTAGAGCGAAGCCAAAATTTACAGCGTCTATATGTGGTTTAACTCACAGAGCGTGTATAGGGAGTTTGATTTTGCTTTATGATTTTAAGATATATACATTTCAACTGGTTAGTTAAGATAGTATTCATTTCTTGCCTTACAATTTCAGTTCCTGAGGTTTTGTTAGCAACGAGTTTTGTTTCTCTTCTTCATGTTTCCTCAGATACTCTTTTACTTTCTTTACAATTTGGAAAACCCTCTTTTGTTATGTTTTCCTCTCAAAATCTCAGAAGTCAGGGTAAAGTTTTTTTACCCGACGTTTTTAAAACTCTTTTGATTACTTCACAAAGCGCCTCAATAGATGTGGAAATAGTTGATAAAAAGAGTATGATAGAAAAAACAGATAGCCCTGTCCTTCTGGTTGACGATGTTCCCATAGGTATAAAAAATGAATACGAAGCATTATCACGGGATAATAGTGATAATATCATTGAAAAACGCCTCTTAGGTCAAGTGGATGGGAGACAAGTATTTCAGCTTAAAATTTATCCCTATAATAATCACCAATGGATTAAAAAAGTAAAGCTGAGAGTACAGGGTAAAGGTGTAAAGATAGTTTCGGACGTTAAGGAACGTTTCCGTATTTTATATTCAATTTCTAAAGGTAAAATAACTCTTCCTAAAGTTTCCTCCTCGATTTATAAAAAACTTTCTTATGATGATTCTTTTCCAAGACTGAAGATTCTTGTGGATCATGAAGGATTTTTTTTACTGCCTCAGTCAATGATTGTTTCAGCAGGTTGGGATGTTTCTTCGCTTGACCCCCGGTTTTTTAGAATTGTCGGACCTTCCGGAGAGATCCCCATCAGAGTTATTGGAGAAGAGGATGGTTCATTTGACCTTAACGATGCTGTCGAATTCTGGGGTGAGCCTCTCTGGGACAGGAGCAGTCCTGATGGAATCCGTCTTAATATCTTTACTACAGAAAATGTATACTGGCTTGAACTGGGAGAGAAACCAGGTTTGAGGTTAGGACAGGAGGAAGGTTTTCTATCGAACACAAACCCACAATCTGTAGTTTTCTCCCAATCGTGTTCTTTTACTCAGCATGTAGAAAAAGATTTTTATTTTGGGCGGTTTCCTTATGCTACAGACGTTGATCAGGCAGACCATTGGTTATTTTCAGGCCCAATTGTCGGCGGTGAAAAGAAGGAATTTTTTTTCAAACTCAATTCTCCTGATTTGTATGCACCGGAACTTGCAGTAATTAAAATAAAAATGCGAGGGCAGTCGCAGACTCTTCAGGTTCATCCTGTGGAAATTTATCTCAATGACAGACGAGTTGCTTCTGGAGAATGGCAGGGGAATCAGTCAGTTGTGCTGGAAAGCGACGGCTTTAGTCCGACATTCTTAAAAGAAGAAGAAAATTGCATTACAATTGTCAACCGTTCAGAAGCAGGAGAGTTTGCACAACTTTACTTAGACTGGTTCGAGATTACTTATCCAAAGCTTTATCAAGCTAATGATGATTATATAAAATTCTATCCTCCGAAATACAGTGCTGGCAAAGTTTGTCGTTTTGAAATTGATGGATTTTCTCGCTCCAATATTGAAGTATATAAAAAAGGGGTGAGTAAAATTTTTGGAAGTAAAGTTGAAACAGTCATAGATTCACTTGGCCAAACAAGATACAGAGTTACTTTTGAAGACAGAATAGTTGATCAAAAGACAGAGTATATTGCACTTGCTTCTGATAAAAAATCTATTCCTGATAGCATAGCTTTAGTGGAAGATACAGGTCTACTTTCAGATAATATGGGAGCAGATTGTATAATAATTGTACCTTCAGATTCTCTGGGAGAAGAAAATTTGAAAGATTTAATCGAATTGCGGGAAAAGCAGGGACTTGTTGTAAAGGTGGTAAAAGTGGATGATATCTATAACACGTTTTCTCGTGGAATCCCAACACCAGAAGGTATCAGAGAATTCTTAAAGTACGCCTTGCTTCATTGGTCACCTGTTCCCAAATATGTGCTTCTTGTAGGCGATGGTACAATTAATAACAGAGCTTCTACTGAACAAGGGAATTTCATACCGGTTCCTATTTACCAGACTGTAAAGTATGGTGCTGCGGCTTCTGACCATTGGTATACTTTACTAAAAGACAACGATGCTCTGCCCGACATTGCTATTGGACGGTTGCCTGTCAGGAACAGGCAGGAATTAAAAGATATAGTTGCAAAAATTGTTGGTTACCAGACAACTCCGTCAGCCCCGTGGAAGAATCAGTATCTTTTAATTGGCACAGATCCTGTTTTTAGAACGCAGTCTGAGACTCTGATTCATAATGTTATTTCTCCATGTTTTGAGCCGGAGCGTCTCTATCTTTGCGGCGATCCTTCAGATCCATATGTTGGGGGTACAGAGGATCTTCTGAAATGTCTAAAAAAGGGGGCTTTGTTTGTAAATTTTAGAGGGCATGGTGGGGGTGCAGTCTGGGGTAACCTTTTAAACCTGGATGATGCAGAATTGGTAGACAACAAAGGAAAACTTCCCGTGATTACCAGTATGACCTGTTTCACTGGCGATTTCTCCAGTGGAAGAAAATCGCTTGGAGAGGTTCTTGTCTCTCAGAGGGAAACAGGCGCTGTTGCGTTCTGGGGCGCAACGGGAGTCGGTTGGGTATTGAACGATTATTATCTTCTCACTGAATTCTATAATATCATGATGGCACAGCCTGATTTAACTCTTGGAGATATGATAAAGGAAGCAAAAACTTCCTACCTTTTAACTCATACGGGCAGTCTTCCTCTATCAGAAGTCTATCAGTTTACGCTTCTGGGTGATCCGGCTTTAAAAATCCCTATTCCTAAAGAAAAACCATTTACACTGGCCAATCAGGGTTTCTCTTCTATTGATTCTATTGGTGTGTCAGGAAGCAGTAATGTAGACAATTTTAACGCTCTAATTGAAATCGTGGGAGAAGATAGATCTCCAAAAACATCGGATACATTAGTTTTTCATAATAACAAATGGCGTACATCTCTTCTTTTTCCACAAGATTTCAGTGATTCAGAAGGAGGGGTGCGAACTTACCTCTGGGATGCTAATACTGGATACCAAACACATGGATTTGTTCCTTTTACTTTTGGCGGTACCTTTTTTGATTCATTAGCAACTGTTCCTGATGAGCCTTCTTTTCGGGACACCATTCGTTTTTCTGTTACAGCGCAAGATATTGATGGTCTTGAGAAAGTGTGGTGCAGAATTATTTCACCTTATCAGGACACTCTGACAATGTTTTCTACTGGTGATTCCGGAAAGTATTTAACAATACAGGGGATAGGGCCATTTTCTCCAGGTACCAGGCTTACCTTTTCTTTTTCAGCGGAGAACAAGAAAGGTTTTATTTCCCGGAGTGATACTGTTACGTTTTCTATCCCAACTCTTCCCGATCCTGGAATCCAATTACTTTCTCTGGGTGGAACAGAACAGGTTATGCTCGAAGCTCGTATCAGGAATTTTGGAGAGGAAAACTTATCCTGTGTGCCCGTACTTTTTCAGTCTCAAGAGATAAATTTTCTGGCAAGAGACACAGTTTCTCTCAGCGGATATGGAGAAACAGTTGCCTCAGTTCCTTTTTCCCCTCCCATGGGAAAAACAAATTTTACAGTAACAGTTGATCCAGATAGTACTCTGCCAGAAACAAACAGAGCAAATAATGTTTTCCATGGAGAAATTAGAGCTGATCGTTTTAATGTTACTCCTCAGGGAGGATCCTGTCTCGGTTCCACTGTGGCTGATACAGTAGGACTACCAGAGCAAATTCTGGTTTTTATTCCCCCTGGTGCAGTTAATAAAAAAGCAGTTCTATCTTTCAACGTTGTTGTAGACAAGGATCCTGCTTCTACCGAAGTGGAGACACGTAAAATGTATCTTCTTACACTGCACGGGTTGCATGATCAGACCTCTCTTTCCAAATCAGCAGTTATAGAATTTTTTCTCCCACAGAATGATTCGACAAAGACATTAAAACCTTACAGGTGGGAAGAATCAATTCAGAGATGGGTAGTTTGTCCATTTAGTTTTTCTGATTCCTTAATAAGCATAAAAAGCAGAGATCTTGGTCTTTTTACCCTGTTAAATTCTGAAGATAAGGAATCCCCTTTAATTGAGCTTCAGGTGGAAAATCAACCGTTTTCATGGGGAAGTTACGTTCCCAAAAATCCTGTTATAACAGTTGTCATTCAGGATAAGTCCGGAGTGGATATAAGGCCGGAAAAGATTGAAATCTTTCTTGACAACGAACTTCAGGATTCTTATTCTCTTGTGCTGCCTGATTCTACGAATGACCCTACTAATATTACTGTTTTGTTCAGACCAAATTTGAAGCCTGGTAAACATACAATTTATGTGAGAGCCTGTGATGTTAACGGAAACATCGGCCAGACTGATAAAATTGATTTCAGGGTAGGCTCTCGTTTAGAAATTCATTTTCTTGGTAATCATCCAAATCCATTCAAACGCAAAACTGTTTTTGCTTATGTTCTTACTGAGGCAGCTGAAGATGTTTCTTTAAAAATTTACACTGTTTCAGGGAAATTGATTCGCACTCTTAACGATTTTGATATGACATCTCCTGATTACCATGAGGTTGTCTGGGATGGAAGGGATGAGTGGGGAGAAGAGGTGGCAAACGGTGTCTACTTCTTTCGTATAGTTGTTCATGGATATCGGGCAGACAGTGACGTCTCAGGTAAAATTGCAAA
>CAYYPT010000124.1:4928-7742 GCA_964473625.1 uncultured bacterium
TTTCTTGAAAAGCCGCAACTTTCGGGGATGTACAGCCCCCAATTTGGATCTTTTAAAAATCCTATGGCAAATTATCATTTTGTTGGGTATGCTCATCCTTTACCAGGCGATGCTGTCCTGGCAGTTAACTGGATACGTCTGGCAGTCGATGATATACCATTGTATAGCGAACTTACAGGTGATTCTTACTGGGATCGGCTTCACAATCCTTCGCTGCGGCCGTCGGGCGAACCAGAGGGCTACATAGGAGATACCGAAGACGCTGTCTATTTCTCATTTGCTATAATGAACCATTTCAAACTGGATATGGGATGGCAGTACCAAAAAGTAAGGGTGGATTTTCCGGTAGGGATTAACTTAAAATGGATTCGTCAGTCACTTGGTGAAAATGAGGCTACGGGTTTGGGCCTGGATTTTGGGGCTATGATTCGTTTGCACCTTTCAGATTTTTTTGAAGCAGAGCGTCTTGGAAATTTTTCTTTTGGAATCCAGTTTCAGAGTTTAGCAGGAACAAGTTTAAGCTGGAACACCCGACACCAGGATTCTATTCCTACAAACATCAAATGGGGATTTTCATACCGACAGCCTTTGTGGAATTCAAAAAATTCTTTATCTTTTTCTTTTGACAGAGATTCGCGATGGAACGGAGAAAAACACTGGGGGATAGAGTATTTTGGTCTTGGAGTTCTAGGTTTAAGGCTTGGTATTGATCAGGGTAATTTTACAGGCGGCGTGGGACTCAGAATTTCGGTTGTTCAAATTGATTATGCATTTCTTTCCCATGAGCTGGGATATTTGCATAGGGTAAGTTGTGCTATTACAATATAAGGAAAGCAAACCAATGCTAAAATGGTTGTTATCTTTTTTCTTGCTATTCGGTTTGATTTTTACTATCTTTAATTGCACTAAACGGGCCACTACAGGAGGTATTAGGCCTTCCCCTGTTGTGCTCATTCCTGGGACAGCCGATACATGCTTTGCCGAGAAGGGACTCGATGCTGTTCCTGAGAGGGATGCTATCCGCATTGAATGGATCCCCAGTTCAGAAGATGCGGTAACAGGGTATGAACTCTATCGTAGTTCTGAAAAGGAAGGACCATACAGCCTGATCGCCCGTTTAGTGATTACAGATAGTTTTTTTGTGGATCTTGGGGTTTCCCTTTACCAGCGGTACTATTACTATATAGAGGCTGTAACTGATGAAGGGTTGAAGAGTGACCCGTCTGACACTCTTGATTATAAACTTATTAAAAAGGCAACAGGACTTGATCCCGTTGGAAAGGCATCAAATCCAAGACCAGTATTTAGCTGGGAAAATCCGGATCCTTATGCAGCGCCTTGTTATATAATCCGTTTGATTGAAGCGGCATCAGGCAGGTATATTTGGCTCCATGTTGTTCCTTCGCACTATAACAAGAGGGAGAGTGTTGATTTTAATATAGACGGATCTGCTGTTTTAGACTCTCTGGCAAAGGGGGTTGATTATCAATGGCGCGTGGATATTAGAGGGCCAGAGGAGCATTGTGGATCAGAAAGTAATTGGGTTGCTTTCAGGGTACAATGAGGTTGGTTATGAGGAATAAAAGAAATTTTCTGTTTTTTATTTTATTTGCTATGTTCTTTATTCCGTATTTTCCGTTGATAGCACAGGGGACTCAATACCCCATGCGTAATCGAGCTGCTCAGTACTATCTCGGTACGGAGGACGAACTTCTGGTACCTGTGAACATATGGGGTTTTGTTGCAAAACCCGGGCAGTACATGGTGCCTAACAATACTGATCTTATTTCTCTTCTTTCTTTTGCCGGGGGGCCAACAGAAGGAGCAAAAATCAGTAAGATACTGGTTGTTAGGAGTAACCCGAAATTGGGCAACACCGTTTTCAAAGTAAATGTTAAGAAATACTTGGAGACAGGAGACGAGAGGCTTATCCCTGTTTTAAAACCAGGTGATAACGTTATTGTTAAGGGGACAACTTTTCATTGGATATCCAGATTCTTTGAATTTGTTTCAAGACTGGCTACTATTGCGCAAATTTTCTATTTTGTTGCTATTGCTCAAAAGGCTATGAAGTAAAACTATGGAGTTTTGAATTGAAAGGTGTTGTTCTAGCAGGAGGGTTGGGGACCCGGTTACTGCCTTTAACCAAAGTAACTAATAAACATTTGCTCCCTATTTACAATAAACCAATGATTTACTATCCTATAGAAACTCTGGTCAACGCGGGGATTAGAGAAATTCTTATCGTTACGGGAGGCAACAACGCAGGGGAATTTCTAAGACTGTTGGGTAATGGTAAACAGTTTGGGCTTAAACACTTAAATTATACTTATCAGGAGGGAGAGGGAGGAATAGCAGAAGCTCTGGGTTTGGCAGAATATTTCGCAGATAATGAACCAATGGTGGTTATTCTGGGTGATAATATTATTGAGGGAAGTATCGAGAATGCAGTTAAGAGCTTCGAGAAAAAAGGGAAAGGAGCAAAGATTCTCCTGAAAGAGGTGGATGATCCTGAACGATTTGGTGTAGCAGAACTCAGAGATGGACGTATTATTAATATCGAAGAAAAACCCAGAGAACCTAAGTCCCGCTATGCTGTTACTGGAATATACATGTATGATTCCAGAGTTTTTAGTATTATAAAAGGCTTAAAACCATCCCAGAGGGGTGAGCTAGAAATTACTGACGTAAACAATGACTACATTCGGAGGGGTGAAATGACATTTGATATAATTGAGGGATGGTGGACAGATGCAGGCACTTTTGATTCTCTTTTTAGGGCCAACTGTTTAGTTGCAGAGAAAGTAAAAGGTG
>CAYYPT010000125.1:0-7725 GCA_964473625.1 uncultured bacterium
CCCTCTTAAAAAATGGATCAAATCTAATGTAGCTACCATTGGAGGCAAATGCCGTATGACTTCATCTGAAATCGTCCGGTCGTTCATCTTTTGACGTTGCGAGGGAATCTATTCCTGAATCACCGCGGGAACCAATTGTACGCATTAAAATAACCCCACCAACGATAACTCCAAAATAGGTTGTGAAAAAACGCCACAGCACAGAAAATACAGACACAAGATGATGTGGAATAAGAAGACTTATAAGGGCAGCAGCACTTGTTTCTGCAAGAAAGCTGGCTCCGGGGGTTGGACAGAAGTAAATGAGAAAAATCAGAAGAATCTGTATAAAAACTACTTGAAGAAATTCTGGCTTAAGACCCATACCTCTTAGAACAATATATGCTACAAAGCACTTATTAAAATATAACACAGCTGTAAGCCAAAAATTGTGGAAAAGTACTAACTTCTCTCTCTTCCAGAAATAGTGTATATGAGATTGATAATTTTTGACAAAACCATCAATTTTTGAAATTATAATATCAAATGCCTCGGATTTTTTCTTCCATCGATTACCGATTCTCTGCAAAACCCATTCAACAGCCCGTCCTATCACCATGGGTCGGAAAAGGAAAATGAGAAAAAGAAGTGTAACAATATAAAAAACACCGGAACTTAAACTTAAAATAAACCGAAAATGAAAATCAACAAAACTACGAGTTATCCAGTGAAGCGCTAGAAGACCGGCAACCAAAAGGAACCCCAGCGTAGCAATAAAATTCATTATGCTTACTGACGTAGCGCCAGCAACAGAGATACCAGCACGATGAAGCATATATATTTGCGCTATTCCCCCACCTGTTTGAAATGGAGTGGCAGCTGCAAGGAAAACATTAGCAAGATTTGCTTTGAAAGAAGCCCAGAATGCTTTTTTATTGCTAAGAGGACCGACCTTACGTATAAAAATAAAAATACGGCCTGTACCTGAAAGAAAATCAAGCCCGATCAGTAACACAGCGAGCAGAAAATAAGAAAAATGAAATTTTTCTAAAGCCTGAAGCGTCTCGCGTGTGCCTGTGAGGTAAAATATAAGAACAAAACCTGCCAGGGTAAGAACAATAAATATCCTTAAACCTGAAACAACTGATTTCTTGGAAAGAGATTGAGGCATACTGTGTCGCTTCTGAATCTCAGAGACGGCTTCTGGTAGCAAGAATATCTCTTACAACTTCAAAGAGAGGCTTTTCTGTATTTGCTCTAAGACTGATAAAACAATCGGTACATTTATTATTTTTAGAGAATTTTTTTCTCATTTCTTTCTGAGATTTAAAGGTAGTGTGCATTTTCATAGCACATGGACAGAGAGAACCATCCGGATTTACTACAAGAGAGCGGATACCTGCTTTACATCCTCCTGCAGAAGCGTTATTCTCAAAAAATTTGTAGTACCGATTAAGCACAGCTTCGGTGGAAAATATCGATGCCCCCTTTCTCTTCTCTTCAATTAGCTGATCAATTATTTTTCGAAAAGAGGCTAATTCAGATTGTGAGATGAGAAGACTTTTATCTCCTGTTCTACCTGCCGTATACATACTGAGATTGAGAGCGGCACCCCAACCCTGAACAACATGAAGGATATCAAGTAAATAGGGATAATTCTCACTTGTCACAGCAGTAATCATGGTAACATCGTTATTTCCTTCCGCAGTAATTTGAGGGATAAGGGTATTAAGATGTTGAAAAAGTCCTGGGATTCTACGATTCTTATCGTGGCGCTCATCTGGGAAATCTATAGAAATAGAAAATTGATCTACCCCTACTTCTTTAAGCTGATCATATTTTTCTTTTGTAAGAAGAGAAGCATTTGTTACGAAAACAATATAAGGCAGATGCCCCGGATTTTTGATAGCTCGAATTATATCTAGAATATCTTTCCGCAACAATGGCTCCCCTCCCGAAATCTGGACAACCAAGGGACGAATTTCATCATATATACGACGATATTCTTCGGGTGTAGCCTGTTTTTCATTCTTGATTATTCCCCCTTTATCACAATGCTTACAATTAGCAGTACAACTATGCGTAACCTCAATAGAAATAGCCCATGGCTTCTGTAAAATTGTGTTAGTTAACCATCTGAAAGCTGCTTCTATGGCAATAAATTTACTCTGTTTAGTCATATGATTCCTCTGTTACTATTTAGTATCGGTAATTTTAGAGAAATTAAAGCTAATAAAATAATTCCAAAAAGTCAAGTTAAAGAGATTTGTATTTTTTCCTGCCTTTCTCAAAAATTGTTAATCGTTTCCATCCTAATGACTTTAAAAGTTCTACTGTCTTTTGAAAATGTCTGCCAACTTCGGCTGGAGAATGAGCATCGCTTCCTAATGTAATTTCAACATTTTTCTTTGCTGCAAGCTTAAGAATAGCGGGAGATGGGTAAGTCTCTCTGGTAAAGGATCTATCAATGCCGCTTGTGTTCACTTCTATAACAAGACCTTTATCTTTTATCAGGGTAAGAAGGTAATCAATTCGGTCTGTAAAATCCGCAGTAGAAAGAGAAGTTTTATATTTTTTGGGGAGATCAAAATGCCCGATAATATTACAGAGGTCTGCATTAATTAAATCTTCTATGGAATCCCAGTATTTTCTCCATAATCCTTCCGCACATCCAAACTTTTCAAGATGCTGATTCAACATATCTTCGCTGTAATCAATTGCAATTCCGTCTAAAATGTGAACAGAACCTATAACATAATCGAACGGAAAAGCTCTACAGATTGTTTTTGTACTACTCAGAAAATCATTAAGATAATCTGCTTCAGCACCCAGATAAATTGTAATGCGATCTCCGTAAATTTGTTGCAGTCTTAAAACCTCAGAAACAAATATGGGAAATTGTCCTTCAGGTATCACGCAGTTCTTTACCGGTTCTATAAAACCATGCGGATAAAACAAATGACCGGAAAACCCGATTTCACTCAATCCCAGATCTATCGCCCGCTGAACTGTTTGTTCCATTGTTCCGGTAGCATGACCACAAAAAGGAGTGTGAATGTGAAGATCAGGTAGATTTATTGGGACCTCCTCCACACAATCTGGCTCCATTCCCATTTGAATTATAATTGGAGATCACTTACTTGTTAACATCTCCTGAAGTTTATCCATGGCAGCTTTAGCATCATCAGGAGTGCGGGTAATAGCTAACACAGTATCAACGCTTGCCAGCGTTCCAACGATTTCTGGCCATCCAATTTCATCCAAAAATTTTGAGACCCCTGAAGCATTCCCTTGAACTGTTCTGATTACTAAAAGATTTCCAACAACAGTGCTTTCTCTGAAGAAATCCAGCAACTCTTTCTTGAGCATAACCCCTGTATGGAAAGCGTCCCGCTCTTTTGTCTGAAGGAAACGGAATTTTCCATTTTTCCCCCGCATTTTAATAATTCCGAGTTCCTTTAAATCTTTGGATAGTGTAGATTGACTGATGTGTATATCTAATTTTGCAAGCTCATCTAATAACTCTTGTTGAGACTGGGCTTTGACAGAATCAATAAGCTTGAGAATCTGAAAATGTCTGTTCTTTTTTTTCATCATGAGAAATCCCTCCATGTTTTACAATTAAAAATGAGTCAGATAAAACAATTTCACCTCTCGACTGCTTCCTTCTACTCTCTTCCCGTTTTTCAAGATATTTTTCCATGCAAATTCCACAAAAAGTTGCTGAGCAAATGACCAGCGCATTCCGAGATTAAGATATCCTTTACCAGAACCAATAGCATTATCGCTATTATCATTTATAGCAGTATCATATTCACCAAGAATTACCAGCGAAGAACCAACCCGTTTGTGAAAACCAGCAAAGAAATTTGGATCAGAGTCTCCATCTTCGTCTTCTAAACTCCAGTTCACTCCCCCATGAATACCAAGACCGCCAAGAAAAGAAGTGTTCTTACTTACCACGCCGTAAAGACCTCTTGATTTTATAGCATATCTTTTTAATCTCTTATCATATTTTCCGTACCCCTGAGAATTAAAACCAATAAGCAAAGCAGGAGAAAGAAAATGTTCCTGCAATAGAAGGTAACGTATATGAACGCAGGGCTGAGGATTCAAGTTTACTTTTCCTGCCCCAATGATGTTTTCTCCTCCGTATGAAACGCCTATAGAAAACTGGTCAGTTACTCCTACTGTCAAAGAGCTTAAAAGTCCTCCCATGGCATACATCCTAAGACCTGTTTCTATTTCACCAGCAGGCAATGTTTTAGCCGATGGTACATCAATAAGCATATCAAGATAGAGAGAACCAGGTTGCGCCGAGACAGAAGATGTAACAAAAAGGAAAATTAATACAATAAAGGAAACTTTGTTCATAAAAAATATTCCTATACAAAAATTATACCTAAAAAACCTACCACAATGTTACAGTTTCTTGTGATAGGTTTTTTCATGATAAGCGATTCAGACAATTACATGTGATAGGAAAAATTTATTAAAATCTTATTCACCTCGATTTTCTCTCGTTGAATAACATCTCCAGGTACCCCCTCCCATGAAGTAGAAGCATAGCCAAAATCCAAGTTGAATTGTTCAGCAAAGCCAAAACCAGCCCCAAAAGAAAGAACCTTTCGATCTCTATTCAAAGATGTATCTTTAAAGGGTGAGGGGTAGAGAGCATATCCTGCTCTTATTTTTATGTTGGCAGATGGAATTGACAGCTCAGCGCCAGCTTTGATATTGAATGTATTCCGAAACTTTCGTTTAATCTCAAGATTTGCATCAGCCATGCTGTACGTTGCCTCAGATGGATTAGTCTTATATTTGATCTGGTTGTAATTATTCCATTCTACATCACCAGAAACGAGAAGAGGCCCGGCCTGAAATGCACCGCCAGCGCGGAAAATCCATGGAGATTGAATTTTATACTCCGAATATCCATTGTCCGTCGAATCAACGCTTCTGAAACCATCGTCCCAGTTAGTTACTTCAGAATAGTCCCAATTTTCTTTCCCAGTCAGTGTAACAGGTGTAACAATAGCACCACCGAATCGAAAGAAATCATTTGTGCGCAAGAGAGCGCTTAAAGTAAGATTAACACCACTAAATTTTGTATTAATATGGTCAGTAGAAACAAAATTTGTAAAGGTCCAAATATCGTAAGGAGTATCAGATTCAGTAAATCTCCACGTCCAATCATCTCCTCCTGTCCAGAAATTAATAGATCCTCCAAGAAAAACACCAGGTGCCATCTCAATAGAACCACCCAGAACAATATTCCCCAGCCCCCCTTCCTCCAATTCATTATACTCGTGTGTTACTGAATCTCCTACAGTAGAAATAAACTTCTTTACATAAAGAGAACGGTCAAAATCTCTCATCCGATTGTATCCAAAGCCGAATACAAGACTCCCTCTGGTAGTCGGAACAGGGAAGGTAATACCTATGGAGTTGAGTCGAGTAAAACTAGAATTCTCTGGTGTTTCTAATCCAAGAAAGGTTGCCCGATCCGTCATGGCAAAGTAGGCAAGGCTACCAGAAATTTCCATACTCTGGATTTGACCGAGACCCGCAGGGTTGTAATACAAAGCTGCATAATCATCTGCTATGCCTGTGTAAGCTCCTCCCATCGCAATGGCACGAGCACCTACACCCCACTGGTGGCCCCATGTAAAAGGTACATCCTGTGCCAAGAGTGACATGCTCTCCATGAGAAAGATAGCAACACCTAAAAATACGACCCGCACTTTCATAGATACCTCCGGGAATTTTGAGAATCTGACAATCTATTTCCGTCTTCTACGACTACTGCTACTGCTGTGGCTACTCGAGCTGGAATGCCCAGAATTTGACGAACTCCTCGTGTATGAACCAGAGCTGGAAGAAGATGAACTCGGATGATACGTTGATCTTCTTGTATATGTAGATGAAGAACTTTTTCTTACACGGTGGCTCGTGCTGGAATATCCTTTCCTTGTTGAAATTCGGTGCATCAACGAAGAAGAATTCCGTTTTCTAACTCGTATAGCGCCTGAGCTTTTCTTCGTACCGGCACCTGTTCTCTTAATGAGAGTCCCAGGAGAAGATTTCCTTATTCTTCTTTTACTTACAGAACTGTTGGAAGATTTTGAATTAGAAGTCGTAGAACCACTGGAAAGATCTTTTCTAACCCTCCGGCTACCTCCGATTTCTCCTGTACCCGATGTCTTGGATAGTTTCCTGGTCCCGGATATTGCAGAAGCTGAAGGAGCATAGGAATCAGTTTGACGTGTAAATGATCTCCGTCTTGAGAAAGGACGCCGTTTCATTGGAACAGTCGAATAATAGCCATTCCAGTAAGCCCAGTATGGGTCATAATACCATGAGGAATAATAGAAAGGACTGTACCAGGGACTATAGTACCCACTATACCAATACGACCAGGAATCCCAAAACCATGGATCGTAGTAACCCCAGTAAGACCACCAAGAAGAATAATGCCACCAATAAGGAGATGCCCAGTAAGGATCAAAATAGACATAACCCGGGAATAAATCCCCATAAATATAATATTTATAAATTGCAGTAGGAGCCTGTGCAGAATCTGTTTCTACATATTCACCTGGTTCCTCATCTATAATATTGCCTGTATATCCACGATGCACTACTACCTTAGGGACCATAACTATTGTATAACACCCCGTGAGAGCAAATAAAAAAATTATCACCCCCACAAAGAGTATACTTTTTATTCCTCGCATTTGAATCGCCTCCCTTCGGAGTTAAGGATTTAATAAAAAATATACATCCCTGATATTTTACGCTTATAGGCAGAGATTAGTTTCTCTATTGTACAACATCTCATTTAAAAATTCAAGTATTTTTCACTTTTTTAACAAAAAAAGCCGTTAATAAAAAACAACGGCTTCTAACATAAAGTCAAAACAATTTCTAAAAAATTTATCTGAATTGGAAGAATCAAATCTAATTTATCCATTTTATGCAAATTAGAACTAAGCATAAACACTCACAATTTTCTTTTTACCTTTCTTCTCAAAAGTTACTTTTCCATCTATCTTTGCAAAAAGCGTGTCGTCTTTCCCTTTTCCAACATTTAAACCTGGATGAAATTTTGTGCCCCGCTGGCGAATAATAATGTGTCCGGCCTTAACTTTTTCGCCACCAAAGTGCTTTACCCCCAATCTCTGCGCATTACTATCTCTGCCGTTTTTTGAGCTTCCTACGCCCTTCTTATGAGCCATAACTTACTTCTCCTCTTTTTTAACAGAGGGCTTTTTAGTACTAGTTTTTTTATTCTTAGTTTCTTTATTCTTGCCTTGCTGCTTAGTAGACGAAACTCCAGCTGTCTTCTTAGCCACTGTCCCCCTTGAGCCAGATGTTTTTTTCTCCCCCTTTTCAATACTTATTTTATCAATACGCAATTCTGTATATTGTTGACGATGTCCTTTTAGAACCTTATAATCCTTACGACGCTTTTTCTTGAAGACCTTTATTTTTTCCGCTTTCCCATGAGACAAAATAGTTGCTTTAACCTTAACGCTGGAAACAACTGGTTTACCAATGTCGATTTTATCTTTATCAACGAGAAGTAAAACTTTATCAATATTTATCGATTTGCCAGGTTCTTTTTCTATCTTAGGAACACGTATAGTACTATCTTTAAAAACTTTCCACTGAGTCCCATTTACTTCAATAACAGCATACATTCTGAACACAAACCTCCGTAGTAATTAACCATTTTAACAAAGC
>CAYYPT010000126.1:0-7679 GCA_964473625.1 uncultured bacterium
CAGGGTATCTAAAAATTCCTTGATTATAAGAAAAAGTTTTATTAAAATAAAAAGCTTATGAAAGAAATAATAGAAGAGAAAAAAAGGGTTTTCCCTCGCCGTCTGCCGCCTTGGCTTAGGAAAAAAGTGAAGGAAACAGAGCAGACAATCAAGTTAAAAAAAATCCTCAGAGAGAAAGAACTTCATACTGTATGTCAATCTGCGGGTTGCCCCAACATAAGTGAGTGTTTCCAGAAGCCCACAGCTACTTTCATGATTCTTGGGAATATATGCACCCGACACTGCCGTTTTTGTGGTATTCCAAAAGGAAGACCGCAGCCAGTGGATCCTGATGAACCGAGACGAATCGGCGATGTTGTAGCTGCTCTGGACTTGAGACATGTTGTTATTACTTCGGTGACCCGGGATGATCTCGAAGATGGAGGAGCAGCTCAGTTTGCCGAAACGGTCAAATATATTCATAAGTTTTCGCCAGATTCTTCAGTAGAAGTTTTAATTCCCGATTTTATGGGAAATGAAATAAGCCTTCAGATTGTGCTGGATAGCGGTATTGATATTCTGAACCATAACGTAGAAACTGTTCCCAGACTTTACAAGGGAATAAGGCCTGAGGCGGATTTTGAAAGATCTTTGAGAGTGTTAGAAAAAGCGAAAATTCTTTCCCCGAATGTTACTACCAAATCAGGTGTTATGGTTGGATTGGGAGAAACTTATCAGGAAATGCTGGATGTTTTTGAAGAGTTACATAATGTGGGATGTGATGCATTGACCATTGGGCAGTATATTGCTCCAAATTTGCACAGTTATCCTGTCAAAGAATATGTTTTACCTGAGACTTTTGCGGAATATAAGCAGGAAGCTCTGAACAGGGGAATCCCTTGGGTTAATTCAGGTCCATATGTAAGAAGTTCATTTAATGCCGAGGAATTAATGAAAAGTATAGAGGAGTCACGTAGTGAACAATTTATATAAGATTTTAGAAGATGCGGCAGTAAATTATCCTGAAAATGTAGCATTGAGTTTTATAAATAATTTAATTTCTTATAAAGAAGTAAAGGAAGCGACAGATCGGTTAGCAAGCGGCTTGAAAAGTCTTGGCTTGGAACAAGGTGATAGAGTAGCTTTGATGCTTCCGAATGTTCCTCAATTTTTGATGAGTTATTTTGCCCTTTTGAAAATTGGTGCTGTTATAGTTCCTATATCTATTTACTATAAAGCTGAAGAGATTCGTCATCAGCTGGAAGATTCTGAAGCCAAAGGGTTAATTTTCTGGAAAGATTTTCGTCATAGTGTTCGTCAGGCAATTCAGGGATTGGAAAGATGTAAAACATTAATCGTTTTAGGCGAAAAAGCTGAATCCGGAGAGGTTCGGTTGCCCTATCTTATGGAGATAAACGAGCCATTAGAAGAAACTGTTGAAGTTGAACCTGATAGTACAGCAGTTATTGTTTATGCAGCTGGTGCGACAGGATGTCCAATGGGAGCTGAGCTTACTCATCAAAATATACTCTTCAGTATTGATGCTGTGTATAAATTCTTAAAGCTCAGTTCTGAAGATAAAGTAATAGGTGTGCTTCCCCTGTATCATCCTCTTGGACAGACTCTTGTAGCTGGGCCGTTTTTTAAAGCCGGTGCTCGTGTGGCTCTGGTTCCAAAATTCAATGCCGAAAAAATTCTTAAAACAATTGAGACGGAGAAATCTACCTATTTTGTTGGCCTTCCTTCAATGATAAGAGAAATTCTGGAAGTCAAAGACGGAGAGAAATTTGACCTCAATTCTCTTAAATTCTGTCTTTCCACTGGAGATGCATTAAGAAAAGAAACTATGGAGGCTTTCGAAGCGAAGTTTAAAATTCCTATTTTAGAGGGATACGGTTTGACAGAGGCATCCGGCATGGTTTCTTTCAATAATCCTGTGCAGGAACGTGAGGCAGGTTCCATTGGTTTGCCGCTGCCGGGAATTGAAATGAAAATTGTAGATGAAACAGATACAGAAGTAAAACCGGGTCAGGTTGGAGAAATTATTGTTAAAGGTCCTAATGTAATGAAAGGGTATTTAAATCGCCCGGAAGCTACAAAGGAAGTATTGAGAGATGGATGGCTCAGGACAGGTGATCTGGCTCTTCTTCATGATAATGGATTTGGGTTTATAATGGTAAGAAAGAAAAACGTTATTGTCAAAAGCGGATTCAATATTTATCCGAGAGAAGTAGAAAGATTTCTTTGTGGTCATCCAAAGGTGAAGGAGGCAGTGATTGTAGGAATACCTGATCCAGTTCTTGGAGAGGAGATACATGCCAGTATTGTTTTAAAAGAAGGGGAAAGTGCAACTCAAGAAGAGATAATAGAATACAGTAAAGAGCGAATGGCGGCTTATAAGTGTCCAAAAGTCGTTCATTTTGTTTCTTCGCTTCCTAAAGGACCAATGGGGAGAATACTACGAGATAAAGTTAAAGGATCTTTACTGAAAAAATAGGGAAAAGCAACATTATTTATATTAGCAAAGGAGGTATTTTGTGAAGGAATTTACAGTTGATAAGATTCGTAATATCGGATTGGTTGGACATGGAGGAGTGGGTAAAACGTCTCTTGCTGAGGCTCTCCTCTACAGTATGGGTGAGACTAATCGTATTGGTAAAGTAAATGATGGAAGCACAGTTTCGGATTATCACCCGGACGAAATAGAAAGAAAAATTTCCATCAGCACCTCACTACTTCATGGTGCGTGGAATGATTGTAAAGTTAATATCTTGGATACACCTGGGTATTCAGATTTTATCGGTGAAACAAAAGGCGCTCTTAGGGTAACAGATTTTGCTATTGTTGTCCTTAACGCTGTGGAGGGTCTGGAAGTTGGAACAGAACAAGTTATTGAATTTGCCGATGAATACAAGGTTCCCCGCCTCTTTTTTGTTAATAGACTGGACAATGAGCATGCAGATTTTGATAAGGTTTTAGGCTCTGTGCAGAAAAGATATGGCAATGGTGTGGTTGCTTTCCAGTTCCCTGTAAACCAGGGGGAAGGCTTCAATAAAATTGTTGATTTAGTCAAAATGAAACTGATAACTTTTGAAGCTGGTACCACCGGTAAAGCAACTTTAGCTGATATTCCTGACGATTTAAAGAAAAAAGCAGAAGAAATGAGAAATAAAATTGTGGAGGCAGCGGCCGAGAGTGAAGATTCACTTATGGAAGCCTATTTTGAATCTGGGACTCTTACAGATGAACAGATAAAGCAAGGATTAAGGCAGGGGATTATTAACCGTACTGTAATTCCTGTCCTTTGTGGTACTGCTGATAAAAATTACGGGACACATCAACTTCTTGATGTTATTACTGAATTTGGTCCTTCCCTTCTGGATTTTGGTAAAGTGGTTGGTGTTGATCCGGAAAAGAATGACCACCAGATAGAAAGAAAAATTTCACCTGATGAACCTCTTTCTTCCCTTGTATTCAAAACAATTTCAGAGGCTCACGTTGGTGAACTTTCACTTGTTAAAGTATTTTCAGGTATGTTGAAGTCAGGTGACGAAGTGCTAAATAGTACCCAGAAAACAACCGAGAAGATCGGGCAGATATATCTTCTTAATGGGAAAACCCGTAAAGAAATTGGAATTCTGGGAACAGGCGATATAGGTGCTCTGGTTAAACTCAAGAACACATCCACTGGCAATACTCTTTGCGATAAGAGGAATCCGATTTTGTTGGAATCCATTCAGTTTCCTGAGCCTGTTATAAGTGTGGCTGTCGCCCCAAAAAGTCGGGGTGACGAGGACAAAATTTCCAATGGTCTTCACACACTGCATGACGAAGATCCGAGTTTTGAGGTCGTGGTAGATCCTGAATTACATCAGACTATTGTTTCCGGTCAGGGTGAGCTCCATCTAGCTGTTATTATTAAACGTTTGAAAGAAAGGTTCGGTGTTGAGGTTAGTGAAGAAAGACCCAAGATACCTTATCGTGAGACTATAACTGGCAAAGCGGATCAGAAATACCGCCACAAAAAACAAACAGGTGGAGCAGGACAATTTGCCGAAGTATGGATGCGAATTGAACCATTACCCAGAGGAGAAGGATTTGAATTTGAAAACAAAATTACAGGTGGGGCTATTTCTTCTGTTTATATTCCTTCCGTCGAAAAAGGAATTAAGCAGGTTTTGGAATCGGGGCCGTTGGCTGGTTATAAAGTAGTAGATGTAAAGGCTACGGTTTACGATGGTAAGGAGCATCCTGTTGATTCAAAGGATATTGCTTTCCAGATAGCCGGTCGTGAAGTATTTAAGCTCTGTGTTCTAAATGCCAAACCTATTTTGCTTGAGCCAATCTATGACGTTGAAGTAAAAGTGCCGGAAGAATGTATGGGAGATGTAATGGGAGATCTTTCCAGCCGTCGAGGGAAAATTATGGGTATGGACTCTCGTGGTAATTTTCAGATTATTAAAGCCAAAGTTCCTTTAGCCGAACTTGATCGATACGCTACAACGCTTCGTTCTATTACATCTGGAAGAGGTATTCATTCAAGGTCTTTTTCACACTATGAACCAGTTCCAAAAGAATTAGAAGCAAAAATTATAGAAGAGGCAAAAGCAGAGAAAGAAAAAGAAGGTGAAAAATGGTGGTTTCTGGCAATCGTAGAAAAGGAGAAGGACCGGAAATACTCTGGGCACCGTGGAGGATTGAATATATAGAGAATGCTGAGGAATATAGAGGATGCATTTTTTGCGATAAATCAAAGGAGAAAGACGATAAAAAAAATCTTATTGTTTACCGCGGGGAATTAGGGTTTGTTATAATGAACCGGTATCCTTATAACAACGGTCATCTTATGGTTGTACCCTACCAGCATACGTCTGAGATATCCTCCCTTTCCTCCGAAGAAAAAATTGAGTTGTTTAATCTGCTTGAAATCTCTCTAAATGTTCTTAAAAAGGTTATGAAACCTCAGGGTTTTAATATTGGAATGAATCTTGGCCGTTTAGCCGGTGCAGGTATAGCTGACCACCTTCATTTTCATATTGTTCCCCGCTGGGGTGGCGATACCAACTTTATGCCTGTAGTGGCTCATACAAAAGTTATTTCTGAAGGGTTAGAACAAACATGGGAGAAGTTGAAAAGAGAGTTTGATAGACGATAGCCGACAAGATAGGAGACCGGAGACTGGATATTGGAGACCGGGAAGCGAAGGGAATTCAGGTTTTAGACTTTTATGAACTCATGAATAAATAATTGCTAATTATCGATTGACGATTAAGAAGATACTACCTGGGAAATATTACTCTAACTTAATTATCAGGAGGAGAAAATGAAAGCCAAATATTTAAGTCGGGTTGTATTGGTTTCTTTTATGACTCTCCTTTTCTGTTTTTCTATTTCTCAATTAGAAGCCAATATTCCTCAGGCAATCGAAACACCTGAACAGCACTTCGGTTTTAAACCTGGTGCTGACAGGATGCTTTTTAACTACGAATCACTTATAGACTATCTAAAAAAACTTGATGTTTCATCTCCCAGATTAAAACTTGTGGAGATTGGAGAATCTCCTATGGGAAGAAAAATGTACATTGCTTTCATCTCGTCTGAGGAGAACATTGCAAATCTTGACAATCTCAAAGAAATTAACCGAAGACTTGCTCTTGATCCAAATATACCGGATGCTGAAAGAGAATCTATGTTAAAGAATGGAAGAGTTTTCTTCCTGGCAACACTCTCTATGCATTCAACAGAAGTTGGCCCATCTCAAGCTGCGCCTCTCATTGCATATAAGTTGGTAACAACTGAAGATCCCCAGATATTGAAGTGGCTTAGTAATGTGGTGTACATGATGGTCCCGTGTCATAATCCTGATGGGATGGATATGGTGGTTGCTCATTATAATAAATATAAGGGGACAAAGTATGAAGGTTGCTCCATGCCGGGAGTGTACCATAAATATGTAGGTCACGACAATAATCGGGATTTTGTTAATCTTACCCAAAAGGATACAAAAGTCATTTCGAAAATTTACACAAGAGAATGGTTTCCTCAGGTAATGGTGGAAAAACACCAGATGGGTTCAACTGGGACAAGATATTTTGTTCCTCCATTCCACGATCCCATATCAGAAAATGTAGATGCAGGTATTTGGAACTGGATTGGAATATTTGGATCAAATCTGCTAAAAGATATGACTGAAAAAGGGCTTGCCGGTGTTTCCCAGCACTACCTTTTTGATGATTACTGGCCTGGTTCAACAGAGACATGTATCTGGAAGGGTGTAATTGGTTTTTTGACTGAATGTGCCAGTGCAAAGTTGGCAACCCCAGTTTTTGTTGAACCTAACGAACTGAGGGTTTCTGGGAAGGGTCTCTCGGAGTACAAAAAGAGTGTTAATATGCCTCTCCCCTGGCCCGGAGGGTGGTGGAGACTCAATGATATTATGAAGTACGAGTTGGCATCTACAATGTCGATAATTAAAACTGCATCGCTTCACCGCAGAGAAATACTCGAGTTTCGCAATGAAATGTGCCGAAAGGAAGTTTTAAAAGGGAAAACAAAACCCCCATATTATTATGTTATGCCTCTAATGCAGCACGACAAAAGCGAACTCGTAAGGCTCGTCAATCTTCTTAAGGAACATGGTATAATAGTTTACCGTCTTTCTGCAGCGGCTACTGTTGATGACAAGAGTTTTCAACCAGGCGATATTGTAATTCCACTTGCACAGCCGTTTCGTTCTTTTATTAAAGAAATTATGGAAAAGCAGGAATTCCCGGTCCGTCATTATACGCCGGGGGGTAAAATAATAAGGCCATATGATATTACCAGCTGGTCGCTTCCTATTAACCTGGGGGTGAAAGTTGTTGAAATAGATAACCAGTCGAAAAAGTTTGAATCTCTATTAGAGGAAGTTAAAGGTAATTTTTCTCTCAAGAAACAACCACCTGAGAATTATTGGGCCGCGTTATTTACAATAGACAATAATGAAAGTTTTAAGGCTGTTTTTCTGGCATTGAAGCTAGGTTTAAAGGTGGATCGATTAAAAAGTAGTATCAGGATAGAAAATGTCAATATCCCCCCAGGGAGTTTTATTATTTATAATCATCCGGAAGATCAATATAAAACGAAACAAGTAATGGCAGAGTTGGGAGTTTGTCCGATATTTGTTAAACAGAAAATTAAACTAAAAGCAGCACAAGTAAAAATGCCGCGAATAGCACTTGTTGAAACTTATTTCCATGATATGGATGCAGGTTGGACTCGTTTTATTTTTGACAGTTATTACATTCCGTACAAGGTTGTTCATCCCGGGGATTTTGAAAAAACCGATTTCGCAAAAGATTTCGATGTGGTTATTTTCCCAGATGCTAATAAATCAATACTAATGAGTGGTAAATATAAATCTGATGAAGAATACTATATTAGCAGTTATCCGCCTGAGTATACCAAAGGAATAGGTAAAAAAGGAATGGAACGGTTAATGACATTTCTTGACAGAGGCGGAATAATCATTTCATGGGGAAGATCTACCGCACTTTTTCTCAAGACACTCGAAATTAAACACGGGAAAAACAAGGAAGAATTTCAGCTTCCTGTCCGCGATATTTCCCAACAACTTAGAAAATCTGGTTTGTATTGTCCTGGTTCGATCATGAAAGTTAATTTGCTTAAAGGACACCCATTAACTCTTGGAATGACGAGTG
>CAYYPT010000127.1:0-7632 GCA_964473625.1 uncultured bacterium
TGCTATCTTCTTTATAGTGGGTCTTTCTCTCTGGTTGTATCTTCCAATACGATCTGCAATAAAACCAATTTATTACCATTGGGAAAAAATCAATTCGCTGACCGCATTACTAAAATACTTATCCAGGAAATCTTACTCAAATGAAGTACACGTAGGCTTTATTGGCATTCCATTCACTTTTACAAAAACTTTAAAATTGCTATTTGCTAACATAGGAATGTGGGGGATTGTCCTTCTAATTTTTTCTGGATGGAGTATCATATCAGACAAAAAGGAAAGAATAGCCGCCCCTTATTTCTTTTCTGCTCTTTTCCTAACCTTGGCATTTATTTTAACGATTCCCTTCAACCTTACCCTTATACAAATGACAGAAATTGGGGTTTATTTCATACCTGTTTTTTTATTGTGCATTCCTCTTTTTATTATAGGCATTAATAAATTATTAACAAATTTAAAAAGTCAATTTCAGTTTCTCTTAATACTGCCAATATTGATTTACCTGCTGCATAATTGGAACAGTATTAATATTTCAAAAGATCATTCTGCCGAAAAATTCATGGACTATTTAACTTCTACTATTCCTACGGCTTCGAAAATATTACCTGCAAGCGACACAGTATTCCACCCTCTTTATTATTATATTTTTGGCCTCGGTAATCCAAACCATTACACTCTGCTAAGAAATGAAATAAGCGACTCCTCCTACACAGCCATAGTTCGATCTTCTAAATTGAAAGACATCTATATTGAAATTGACAATTATTTCTTAAGAAAAGTTGATTCTATTGACCATTTTAGAATTGCAGGCCCTTTTGCTGCATTCTTAAAGAACTCATCTACCGCGAGGAAACTCGAATCCAATTTTGTTCACAATTTTTCTTTTGACAACATTAACTTAGATAAACTTAACAGAGAAACAAGGAGAAGTTTTTCTATACTCTGGATGAACAGGGGCGCATATTGGTTTAATTTATGGAAAAGAAATATTGGGAGAAATCCAGCCGCACAAGAATATCGTAGAAAATCTCTTTTAGCTTATTACAAAGCTTTTTCACTTAACAATTTCGATTATGTGGGTTCATTTTGTGCCGCTCATCTATCTATTATGCTTATCCAATCGGGGCAGTTTAAAGATGCAGAAAGATTTGCTCATCAGGCGCTGAAAATTCATCCGTTCGCTGTTGAGGCATATAGAACACTTTACGGAATTGCTGTGAGGGGCAAAGAATTTAAACGTGCTTTTAAGTATTTACGAAAACTATCGCGGCTTGAGCCGAAGGATGGTGAAATTCATCTGGACATGGCCGCTCTATACCATTTCCTCAACCAACCTGAGAAGGCAAAAAAAGAATATAGCAAAGGAATAAAACTTGGTGCAAAACCGAGGAAAAAATTGGAAGATCTGCTTTTCCCTCGTTGAGAAACGTGATTTTTTTCTTGACATTTTATTGATTTTACAGTAGATTAAAATTGCCTTAGGGGAAAAAGAAACAGCGATTTGTACTTTTAGTTCAAAACCAATTGGAGAAACTCGCCAAGAAATATCTCAGTGTAGAACTATTGTAAAAGATATACACTGAGAAATAATAATTTAGATAGTTTCTCCAATTGCTGTGGATGCTGAACTGTACACAGATCGCATTTTGTTCAGGTCTAAATATAGGCCTCCACTGAGAACTCTCCTAAGTGGAGGCTTTTTTATAAACTAAAGTTGCAATCCATGCCCAGAATTAATAAATATTTAAAGATCCTTTTTTTGTATTTCTTTATAGGAGCCAATTGGGTCTGGGGCCAGGGTGTGATTATTGTCTGGAACAATAATAAAGAACCAGATGTTGCCGGCTACAAAGTGTATTATGGAAAAATTTCCCGCACTTACAATAATTGTGTAGACGTCGGGAAGACTACTGAATATAAAATACCTGCTCTTCCGGAAGATGATGTCTTCTATTTTGCTGTGACAGCTTACGATTCGGCAGGCAACGAAAGCGCTTATTCCAACGAGGTTGCTATAGGAAACTCTAATGCTCTTTTTTCGCTTGGTTCAAATTATCCTAATCCTTTCAATCCTGTTACGTTCATTCCGTATTCGCTTCCCAAAAAACTTTTTATTAATTTAGCAATTTATGACCTCTTAGGTAGAAGAATAAAGGTTTTAGAAAATGGAGAAAAGGCTGCTGGTAATTATCGGGTACAATGGGATGGTACTGATGAAAAAGGCGCCCCGGTAGCTGCAGGGCTTTACATCTGCCGACTTGTGGTAGGTCACTTTTGCCAGGCAAGAAAATTGACTTTAAGACGGTAGAGTTTTTACAACCTTTTTGGCTTCTCTGACCAAATTTCACCAAACGAACAAAAAACCACAAATTTTATTTGCTTCCTTTTTATTGCTTGATTCTAAAAAAAGATTTTGATAGTTTATAACACTTCTGAAAGAGAGCAGGAACTTAGAAAAATGGTACGATCAGAAATAAAAGAGATACTGGTTTCACGCCTCCGTTTTATGGGTGATGTAATACTAACGACCCCGCTGCTCAATGTGTTAAGGGAAAATTTTCCTAATGCCCGAATTACTTATATTGCTGAGACGCCGTATCATTCGTTACTGGAAAATCATCCTGCTGTTGATAGAGTATGGGGGTTTCGATTAGAGAGCAGGAAAGATCAGGCCCGGTTATTTTCAAAGCTTTTGAAAACCCATTTTGATATTGCGATTGATCTTTTTGGCAATCCTCGCTCAGCACTTTTAACTTACCTCAGTGGTGCACCTTATCGGATAGGTGGCGATTTTAGAGGTAGAAAAATTTTTTACACGCATAGAATCAAGGACGACGGTATACCTAAAAGCGCTGTTAAGTTTCATCTGCAGTATTTGAAAGCGCTTGAGATATCCTACAAAGTTTATGACCCAGCTATCTTTGTTAGCCCTGAAGAAAAGACATGGGCTAAACAGTATCTTGAAAACAGGGGGTTTAATCTCCAGCAAAAGATAGTAGCAATACATCCTGGTGCTGCCTGGCCTGCTAAGCGGTGGTTTCCTGAAAGATTTGCTGCTCTTGCCAACAAACTTGTATCCGGTACCGGTGCACAAATGTTTTTTATCGTAAATCCGGACAAAGAAGCTATTGTTCAATCCGTTATTGATAGATGTAATTTTTCTGTTCCTGTACCCGAAGTTCTCACACTCAGACATCTGGCTGCTGTAATCAGTCTTTGTGATGTGCTTGTGTCCAATGACTGCGGGGTTATGCACATGGCGCCTGCTGTGGGCACAAGAGTAGTGGGGATTTTTGGCCCCGGGGAACCCGAAATATGGTTTCCATACAGCCAAGAGAAGGGGCACAGATTGGTGTACCATGAAATAGAATGCAGTCGGTGTCATCAAGATTTTTGCCATAGAATGGACTGCATGAAAGCTGTAACGGTTGAAGATGTTTACCAAGCAGTATTAGATGTGCTGTAAAGATTCAGTGAATTTTCAACTTCTGGTTTAATTTGTGGAATTAACTCAATTAAAAATCATTTCTGCAAGTCGAAGAATTGAAATGGTTGGTTTTTTCCCGGACCAACTGGTTGAAATTCTTGAGAAGAAATGCCCACCAGAAAAAGTTCACACAATTGTACTGTGGAGTAAAAGTCCAGCCAATCTCATAGAAAACAAGTCCCTAAGGAAAACACTCGAGAGATACGATCAAATTTTTCTTCATTTCACTATCACTGGCATGGGAGGTACATTTCTGGAGTCAGGGATTCCATATAGTGAGCAGACCATTTCTCTTCTTCCCCACATTGTAAAATTTCTGAAAGACCCGAGAAGACTCCGTGTAAGATTTGATCCTATTGTTCATCTCAGACTTCCCTATGGAAAATATTACACAAACCTCAAACATTTTGTAAGAGTGGCAGAAGCAGCAAAAAATGTAAACGCCAGAAATATTATAATAAGCTGGATGGATCCCTACCCCAAAGTAGTACGGAGATTAAAAAAATATAAAATTGAGGTTCTTCCTGTTTCAGAAGAACAATGGCAAAACGAAGCTGATTGGATTTTTAGAGAGGCTAAAAAAATAGGAGTTACTGTTTCAGGTTGTTGTGTTCCGCAGCTTCCTGTTTCTCGTTGCATAGACGGCAAACTTCTCACAGAACTTCATCCTAAGCACCTTCCTGCCTCACAAAAAAAGGCCAGAGGGCAGAGGCCGCGTTGTGGTTGTACAGAAAGCTGGGACATTGGCTGGTACAACCCCTGTCCGGGAAAATGCCTTTATTGCTACGCAAATCCCGTTGAACCTCCTCGTTTGATTGGGGAATGGCCTTCGTGAGGTGTAAAACCATTTTAGAAATACCGAAATTTTGAAAGATAAGAAATTTTAGTTGTCCAGTAGATTTTTTATCTTACAAGGAAACGATTTTGAAGAAGTAATTGGCCAATTATTATAAAAGCATTATAAAAGCTCGCTTAAACTAATCTTTGCAATCGTCCTCAAATTTGGCTGCAATGGGCATTCTTCTTCCACTGCCAAACGCTTTAGTGGTTACTTTTAACCCAGGAGCAGCCTGTCTTCTCTTATACTCATTTTTGTTTACTGCATGTATCACCCACGTTACTGTTTCTTCATCAATCCCTTCGGCAACGATCTGTTCCTTTGAGTATCCAAGATCAAGATAAAAATGGAGTATTTGATCCAAAATTTCGTAAGGAGGGAGTGTGTCTTGGTCTTTTTGATCGGGTTTTAGTTCAGCAGAAGGGGGTTTTTGAATAATTCTTAGAGGAATTATTTCTGAGTTTCTGTTTACGTATCTGGCAAGCTTGTAAACAACTGTTTTTGGAAGATCGGCAAGGACACTTAAGCCTCCACTCATATCGCCGTACAATGTGCAGTAGCCCACTGAAAGTTCACTTTTGTTGCCGGTGGAAAGTGTAAGATATCCGAATTTGTTGGAAAGAGCCATTAGAATATTTCCTCTTATCCGCGCCTGTATGTTTTCTTCTGTTACGTCTTCTTTTTTTTCTCCAAAATGTTTTTTCAGGGATTTAAGATAGGTTTTGTAGACCGGTGTGATAGGTATAATTTTAAATTCTACCCCAAGATTTTTAGCCAGCTTGCGGGCGTCCTCAACACTGGATTTTGAAGAATAAGGCGACGGCATCGAGACACTGAGTATATTTTCTGATCCTATTGCATCTCTGGCAAGGCAGCAGGTGAGAGCAGAATCAATACCCCCTGAGAGTCCCACAAGTGCCTTTTTAAAACCGCATTTTTTCATATAATCCTGAATTCCAAGAACAAGCGCATCATATACAGAAGCTGTAGTATCCTGAGGAATGTATTCCAAGGACTCTGGCGGATTAGAGAGATCGATAGTGCTTATATTTTTCTTAAAGGATGGAAAGATTTTCACCATGCTGCCTCTGGCATCAAGGACCATGCTTCTTCCATCAAAGATAAGCTCATCGTTGGCTCCTACTTGATTTACGAAAACAAACGGTTTCCCATACTTTGCGACATGATTACGGAGCAATTGATACCGGATTTTTTCTTTGCCAATATTAAATGGAGAAGCAGAAATGTTGATAAAAATAGTAGCTCCTTTTCTGGCAAGAATCTCAACAGGATCTGAGGAATAAATTTTTCTCGGCCACAACTCCGGATCATTCCAGGCGTCCTCACAAATAGTGATGCCGAGTGTTTCATTCTTGAAACGAAAGGTGTCAATATGCTGGGCAGGATCGAAATATCTTGCCTCGTCAAAGACATCATAAGTGGGGAGTAGAGATTTGTGCTGCTGAAAAAGAATCTTGCCGTTTTGAATTAAAACAGCGGTGTTGTAAAGTCCCTTTCCTGTGTTCCTGTTTGTAGGTTGAATTGTTCCACATAGAATCGCTGTCCTGCGAAATTCTTGAGATATTCCGAGAAGAGTTTCCAGAGCTTTCTGAGACTTGTGGATGAAATCATTTCTTTCCAGAAGATCCCGGGGCGGATAACCCGTAAGAAAAAGTTCAGAAAAAACTACCAGATCAGGAGAATCTTTCTCTGCTATTTTTAAGGTATTTTTGATCTTCGATAGATTTCCTTCGAAATCTCCAATAGTAGGATTAAGTTGAGCTAACGTTATTTTCATTGGCTGGATTCCGCAATGGGGAAAAGCAGATCTTCCAATTCTTTCCTCGGTTTTGCGCCTAATTTTATTCCTTTGTTATATTCCTCTTTTGCCTTCTCAGGTTGATTTAGAAGCTGGTATAAATCAGCAAGATCAAGATGCGCCCCACCGTCTTTTGGTGTTAATTTGAGTATTTTTCTGGCATAGAGAAGAGCATGCTTGTAATCTTTAGCCTCCATAGAAATAGCGTAAAGGGCCTTATATGGTGCAGGAGAACGGGGGTTTATTTTTATTGCCTGGTTAGCATAGTTTTTTGCCTCTTCAAATTTTTTTGAATTAATCAGTGAAAAAGCCAGCATACTTCCATGCTCTGCGCCTGATAGGTTAGAACGATTCAAGAAAAAGGCTTTGTAAAAAGATAGATTTGCTTTTTTATAAGCTGTTTGTGTTTTTTCGCTCTTAAGATTTCCGTGTTTAAACATTTGGAACCAATAAAGTCCCCGCCTTCCCAGTATCCTTCCCATAAAGAAACTATCATCTTTATGGAAATGGTATCGTTCTTCTATATCTTTTACTGGAAAGTTATTGTTGAATTCTGATTCAAGTTTTTTAGCTGCACTTGAGTCGTAAACAGATGTAAAAAATGGTCCGGCAATAGGATATTTACTAAAATCAGTAATGTTATCGGTAAAACGAGTATCTATCTGAATAAATACCCCTGAGTTTTGTAGATATTTTTCCCACCATGTTTTGGCTGTGTCCTTAGAGGTTTTTGTTAAGAAAGTAAAATTCTTCTGGTTACCTAATGCATAGATATAGTAATAGAGTGGATATGTAACCTCATCAGAAACAGTTACTAACTTGGCTTTAGCTGGCAGATTGGAAACCATGTATTCTGTAAATTTTTCAGTAAGCCGGTCATCTGATATATCCATTGCTGACCATCTTCCCCAGGCAATTATTACTATAGGAAGAATTAAAAGAGGCTGCAAAGATGGTCTTAATATTTCAATGAGTTTGTTGATTCCAATTATCAGTAAAGGCGTTGATAGAATAAGAGCCGGTATGAAATAAGTGTCCATCTCTATCATCTGAACAAAAGTCAGGGTTAGTGGGATTAGTACACCGAAAAAGAGTACAAACAGGAATAAAGTTATCAGATATGAAAGAGCCTTCCTATAATTTTTGTCAGAAAAAATACCCCAGAAAGAAAAACCAAAAAGTATAAACCCCCATGGCGAAAGATTTTGCAGGAATATTTTAAAAGTTCTGATAAACGAGAATGGAATAACAGCCGTTCCCGCTTTTTCTGAAACAGAGTAACTTTTTCTCCCTAAATAACTGAGCAAGGCAGAGAAAGAATTAATCCTTTCAACAGTTAAAATTGGATGCACTGTTGGTCTTATCACAAGATATAACCATGGTGTTATTCCAAGCACAAAAAAGAAAATTAATACAAAAATAGCGCTCAAACTGATTTTTCTTTTAGTCACCAGCCACATTGACAGAGGCAGTATTGCAAGGAGGAGTGCA
>CAYYPT010000128.1:0-7479 GCA_964473625.1 uncultured bacterium
CTTTGAGACCCAAGGTGATGATTTTTATGAATGGATACAAGAATACAATTATGATAGAATATAACCAGTCTGCGTCATACGTCGCCTAACAGACGCATATCTGGCTACGGCACTTCGTGCCTTCAGCTAAATTTGTTTCGCTTTGCTCCGCAAACTTCGGATGCGCGTCAATCGTTAGCAGAAATTCTGCACACCATTTAAAAAGAAAAATAACTTAAAAATGATTTTTGGAGTGAGGAAACATGGCAATAAAAAAGACGCAACTTTATACTAATTTATGGGAAGCAGCCAATACTCTTCGTGGAGGAATGAATGCAAGCAGTTACAAAAATTATGTTCTCACTATTTTATTCGTAAAGTATGTAACAGATAGATACAAAGGTGATCCCTACGCTGATTTTGTAGTTCCAGAGGGTGGGAGTTTTTGATGATAGTACAAAGCTTGGGACTGGAAAAGAAAAAGTTGATAGATTAACGAAACTTATAGGTATATTTGAGAACCCTGAACTTAATTTCTTGAGGAATAGAGCTGAAGGAGATGACATCCTTGGTGATGTGTATCTAATTACTTTGGGTGTACTTTCCATTATTGTTTATATATGGTCAACAATGCGTGTTTTATTGTAAATTAAAAGATTATGCAAGTAATAAAATAGGCAGAAAAATGAAAAAATACTTAATACCATACCTCTTGAGCTTTGCTGTATTTCTTTTCCAATCAGTAATCATAAGAGCACAGGTAAAAGTTAATGATGATTACTTGATCATCAATGCAAAAGCTAATGACCCTCTGTTTACGACCTATGCTGCTGCAATCAAGCGATCGCGTTTTTTTGCTGACAAGGCCTATTTTCTGGATTATTTCAGTCCTGATAAACCTATTACTTATTCCAGTCAATATGCTGGTGAATTGGCAATTATCTGGAAAATTAACAACATAGTTATCAGTAAGAAAAAAGATTTTACAAAACCTCCAGTGGTTATTGCATCGTTCCCAGATATGGCAATAATGGAATATGAACCGTTTGAAGGATTGCATGTTCAGGAAACATTTTTTGTTTACAGTTCTGGTGCTGCAATTATTGATCTGAATATAGAAAATCGAAGCTCAGTTAAATACGATTGTTTTTTGTATTCCTTGCTCTATTTACCAGATGATTCTCTAAAGATTATCCGTTTTGATCCTGATAATAGCGGTTATGTCTTTACTCATTACGAATCAACGCACCGCCTCCACAGTGATCTTTATGCTGAAAGAGGATACCCAACTCATTTTCGCGATCTACTTGCCTCTGATGAATTGCCTGACAGTTATGGCGGTTACAATAGCTGCACTATTCAAGATTTCTATTTCGCTGCCAAACGCTTTAGCAAAATTCATGAATATGTAAGAAAGTTAAATGAAAAAACGAATGGTTCTGTACAGATTGTTTCTCTGCAAAAACATTTTGTCTTCCCACCCGGTAAAAAAGTATCTGTGCGTTTTGTAAAAGGAACACAGGATAGCCGCAGGCCTGAATTGGAATTGTTCAACGATGTTAAGGCTGCTCTTAAGGCGGAGATACAAAAATACATCGATGAAAATGTTCTCCTTTTTAAATCTATTCCGCATATTAAGTTCAAGAATCCAGAAGATAAAATGGTATATCTCGGCGCGTTTAATCTGGTCCGTCAATGCATGCTTCCCCCAAGAGGAAAAACTAAGTATAACTACTATGTTTTTTCCCGCAATCCTATCTGGGGATGGGGTCATGGACATCAGGTGATGCATGAATCTCTTTCCATGTTGACTTACGTTTATCTTGATGCCAGATCTGCCGAACAGTCTCAGCGAATCTACATTGAACAGCAGTATCCTGATGGATTAATTGGTTATCGCTGCGGTCCCAGGGGTCCTCAGGTCTATCCCCACAAAGGGAAAGCTACAACCTCAGCGCCATTTTTCTCCTGGACAAACTGGGAGATTTACAGTGTTAGCAGGGACAAAACATTTCTCAAAGATTGCTATGAAGCAGGTGTCAAGTATATACATTATCTGGAGAGAGAACGGGACAAAGACCATGATGGTATGTTCGAGTGGGGGCCTTACGGGATTATTGAAAATGTACGTGATGGTTGGAATGTTGTGTTTCAATTATTTTCCGAGGGAAGGGATGAAGGTCGAGATATTTCTAATGAATTAGATGCTCTGGATTTGACCACACAGGTTGCCAATGAAATGTATTATTTGAGACTCATGGCAAATGAACTGGGAGATGAAAAGGGTTTCAAAGAATGGTCAGAAAAATATAACAGAGTGGCAGAATTAATCAATCGTTATATGTGGGATCCACAGGATAAATTCTACTATCATGTTGCCATGAGAGATAATTCATTCATGTTTGAGGGGAAAAGTTTGAAGAGAAAAGAAATTATTGGTTTTTTACCAATGTGGGCTCATGTTGTAGGCAAAAAACAGGCAGAAGAACTGGTAAAACATTTGACCAACGCGAAATCATTCTGGCGTAAATATGGTGTTCCTACATTGGCTGCTGATGATATCTACTATACTCCTTTTGTAGATGGATGCTGCCGATGGAATGGTCCTGTCTGGCTTCTGTGGGATTATATGGTGTTCAAAGGTCTATTGAATTATGGATACGGTAAAGTGGCAAAACAACTGGCAGACAAGATGATGTTAGCAGTGACAACTCAGTTGAAAAAGAATCACCATTTCTGGGAATCTTACAGTCCTGATTATCTAGTGCAGGAATCTCCTTCAAACTATATCTGGGATTCCATTATGGCAAAGGTACTGATTGATTGTTATACAATGGATAAGTGATCGCTTTACAATTAAGTTTTTGCAATAGAAGAAAGATACCAGGTTTGGAATTTAGTTGAAGGTATTAAGATGTGTGCAGAGAGACGAATAAACAGTGGCAGGCCAAACGTTTTCAAAAATGTTAAAAATATCGCTTCTTTTATCGACCACACGTTTCTTAAACCAGAGGCTACTGAAGAATATATTCTGAAGTTATGTAAAGAGGCAAAAGAATATGGTTTTGCTGCTGTGTGCGTTAATCCATCTTACGTTCGACTGGCTTCTCGATATCTTGGTACAACCTCCATAAAAGTGTGTACTGTGGTGGGGTTCCCTTTTGGTGCGCATCTTACCGATGTTAAAGTATATGAAGCCCGAAGGGCTATAAATGATGGAGCCAGAGAAATCGACATGGTGATTAACATTGGGGCGCTGAAGAGTGGAGACTTTGAACTGGTATACAAAGATATCCGGGCTTTAGTGGATCTCTGTAGCGGAGAAGATGTGATAGTGAAGTGCATTATAGAAACGGCTCTACTTCTTGATGAGGAGAAAATTGAGGCGTGCCAACTTGTGCTCCAGGCCGGGGCGGATTTTGTGAAGACTTCTACTGGCTTTGGTCCGGGAGGTGCTAGCCTACATGATGTAGTTTTGATAAGAGAAACTCTTAAAGGTTCATCAGTGGGCATCAAGGCTGCAGGAGGAATCCGTACTTATAAAGATGCAATGAAGATGATTGAAGCAGGAGCTACCAGAATTGGAACAAGTTCCGGGGTTAAGATTGTAAAAGAGGAGAAACTTAAAGCCAAAAGGACCTGGGGTTGAAAATTGGTTCTTTTCAAAAGAATCTCCTGTATTTAAAGTAGAAAAAAAGGAGCGATATGAATTTTGTAGAACTTCTTGCTAAGAAACGTGATGGTAATCCTCTTTCCGTTCAGGAAATTCAATGGATTGTGGAAAATACTGTAAACGGTAATATTCCTGATTACCAGTTGAGTGCTCTTTTGATGGCAATTTTTCTTAAGGGAATGAATCGTGAAGAAATTATTGCCCTTACCAATGCCATGGTGAATTCAGGTGAACAGATTGACCTTTCTTCTATTCCCGGTATTAAAGTTGATAAGCATTCTACCGGTGGAGTTGGTGATAAAGTTTCCTTAATTCTTGCTCCTGTTGTGGCATCGGCAGGAGTTTCTGTTCCCATGATGGCTGGTCGTGGTCTTGGGCATACCGGTGGAACGCTGGATAAGTTAGAAGCTATTCCAGGATTCAGGACAAATCTTTCCGAAAAGGAATTTGTTACTCAGATTGAGAAAATCGGTTGTGCAATAATAGGACAGAGTGAGAAAATCGTTTCTGCTGATCGTAAGTTCTATGCTCTCAGAGATGTTACTGCTACTGTTCCGAGTCTCCCTTTAATTTGCAGCAGTATAATCAGCAAGAAAAAAGCTGAAGGAACAGATGCACTTGTTCTTGATGTTAAATTCGGGAGAGGAGCGTTTTCTAAGACCTATCAGGAAGCTTTTGAGCTTGCTGAAGAATTGGTGAAGCTGGGAGACGATCTTTCTATTCGTACGGTAGCTTTGCTTACTCGTATGGACCAGCCTCTCGGAAAGACTGTTGGAAATTGGATCGAGACAAAAGAAGCCATTGAGGCGCTTCAAGGACATGGCCCTGCCGATCTGATGGAAGTTGTTACTGTACTGGGTGGAATCATGCTTGTGCTTGGGAAGAAGGCAAAGTCTGTACAGGATGGTATGAAGGTAATTCAAAAATCCATTGATTCTGGAAAAGGTTTTGAACGGTTTTTGGCTATGGTAAAAATGCAGGGGGGGGATCTATCAGTTGTGGAAAATCCAGAAGTCTATCCAATGCCAAAGTATACAGTTTCATTGGAAAGTTCTTCTTCCGGGTATATATCATCTGTTGATGCACTCGCGATTGGCCAATTAGCAGTAGATTTAGGTGCGGGTCGGGTTAAAAAAGATCAGCCTGTTGATCCTGGTGCTGGAATTATTGTCCACAAGAAGAGAGGTGACCGTGTAGAAAAAGGGGAACTTCTAGTAACTTTTTATACAAACAAACAGGAAATATTAGAAGAAGCTCAAAGACGATTATTAGATTCCCTAACTTTTTCTAAAGATCTTCTTCCAGGGCAGGAATTAATTGGAACATTAATTGATGAGAAAAAAGAGCTTAATCTCCCATGACCACATTCTTGTGTACCCTATTTGTTGTCTTTGTGTTCTTTGTGTGAGTAGTGAATTGTCTGATTTTTTAGCCCAAACAGACGAGAGCCCCTGCTCTTGTTCACCCACGTTTAATTTTGATGGAGGAGTTACATCGCCTTTTGCTTGTCCCCCTGCTGGCGGAGCAGCCGAAGCTCAGTAGAGAACTAAAACAACTTTAAGAGAGAAATAAGGAAAAGATAATTAATTTGCGTGCTTGGCGTCTTGGCGTGAGCAGAATAACTTAGCGTGGAAACCTCAACAAACACGAGAATTAGATTCCTCGTTCTGCTCGGAAAGACAAGGAATGAGCGTTTTTCTCAAGGATTATTTTTCGGAATTTATCTTGCCTGAGAAAAACTGCGGAAATGTAGTTTATGTAAGGACTGAAGACTCACATGGTTAAGAGGTATTGTACTTTTCTTCGTAGAAAGAAAAGTACCGGGAGAAACTTGCCTTTTTGCAAAGCCATACAGCACCGATCGCACAGGATATCTATCCTCTACGATCTTCCACGCCCAGCATAAATATACTGGCGATTATATATTAATCATGCTATCCTTAGACTGAAATTATTTCCTCCCGAACCCAGTCCCTGCGTATTCCTACTGTGTATTTTTTATTCCGGAAGCAGCCCGGACTTATCTCTTGAGTAATTGATTAAAAAAGAAAATAATGCTTGATTTTCTTCTTAAAAAATGAGTTATTTATATGGGATTTAAAGCAAAGAACTTTTTTGCATAAATAATTATCTTGTGAGGTGAAGTTTTGGTTGTAGGTGTAACAGGTGGCATTGGTTCTGGTAAGACACTATTTGCCCAGGAACTTGGGCGGTTGGGTGCTGAGGTAATCGATGCAGATAAAATTGCTGAGCAACTTGTTAATGAGCGGGAAGATATAAAAAAGGCTCTCAGGAATGTATTTGGTTCTGAAATTTTTGATAAATCAGGCGAGTTAAAAAGACGGGAGCTCGGGCAGATTGTTTTTTCCAATTCAGAGCTTTTAGCTGCGTTAAACCAGATTATTCGTTCTCCATTGTTAAAGGAAATAGAAAAGAGTGTTGAACGATTTCAAAAAAATAAAGCAGAAAAAATTGTTGTTTTAGATATGGCTATACTTTATGAAACAGGTCTGGAATCTTTGTGTGATACGGTTGTAGTGGTGTATGCTCCTCTGGAAAAACGGGTGAAATGGCTTTTAGAAAAGCGGGGATGGACCAAAGAAGAAGTCATGGATCGTATGCTGGCACAAATGGACGTAAGAGAAAAAATTGAGATGGCAGACGTGGTAATAGAAAATTTTGAAAGCAGAGAAGAGCTTGTAGAAAAAGCCAGAGATTTTTATAGAAAACTTCAACTAATTTCTAAATCATGAGGGAAAATGTATGTATTGTGTTATTATGGCAGGTGGGTCCGGAACACGCTTCTGGCCTTTGAGTCGTGAGAAAAAACCCAAACAATTCTTAACAATTTTTGGAAAAAGGTCCTTGATTCAATCAACTTTACTAAGATTCAAACCCATGGTTAACTGGGAAGATATTTATGTTGTGGCTAAAAAGACTCAGGAAGAGGAAATAAAAAAACACATCTTGGAAGTCCCACAAGAAAATCTTCTCTTTGAGCCGTTTGGGAAAAATACTGCTCCTTGTATTGGCCTGGCTGCTGCTGTGATTCAGAAAAGAGATCCAGATGGAATAATGATTGTGTCGCCAGCAGATCATCTGGTTAAGAAAGAAGCAGTTTTTCGCAAAACCATAGATGCCGCTGTTAAATTGGCTAGTGAGAAGGATGGCCTCGTAACTATTGGAATTTTTCCTGACCGTCCGGCTACAGGGTATGGATATATTCAGGTTGATGAAAAAATTGACTCGATTAATAAAACAGAAGCTTTTACTGTTAAAACATTTGCAGAAAAACCAGATCTGGCAACAGCTCAGAGATTTCTTGAAAGCGGAGATTTTTTCTGGAATAGCGGCATATTCATTTTCAGGATTTCGGTTTTTTTAAAAGCTCTGGAGGAATTTCTGCCTGATCTTTACGAGAGTCTTTTAGAAATTCAGGCTCATCTTGGCAAACCTGATTATGAAGAAGTTCTTCAGAAAGCGTACAAACAGATCAGAGGTATTTCTATTGATTATGGAGTAATGGAAAAAGCAAAAAACGTTTATCTTGTGAAGGGCGATTTTCTCTGGAATGATCTGGGGGGGTGGGAGCAGATGTACAAATTGAGTCATAAAGATAAAAATGGGAATTTTACTTCTGGTAATGTTGTTCTTTTAGATACAAAGAATTCTTATGTACATACCACTGAGGGAGTTGTTGCTGTCTTAGGTCTTGAAGATATAGTTGTAATTCATGAGAAAGGAGCAATCCTTGTTTGTAAACGAGATGAAGGAGAAAAAGTAAAGCAGATTGTAGAATTATTGAAGAGGCAGAAATTAACAAAGTA
>CAYYPT010000129.1:0-7465 GCA_964473625.1 uncultured bacterium
TTCTGTTTCAACTATTAGTTCTTTATTATGGTATTAAAAGCAAAGTTTTTGTTCTTTAATCTTGTTTCAATTATAACTTTCTTCTTGACAACCTCACACCGAATCTTTACCTTTTATCAGAAGAGAATTTAATTTTTACAGGAAGCGACTTTGATTATTACTCTGATAACAGACTTTGGGTTTTCAAGTTCTTATGTAGGAGCCATGAAAGGTGTAATGCTCCGAATTAATCCTGATTTGCAGATTATTGATATTAACCATAATGTTTCTCCTCAGAATATAGAAGAAGCCGCTTTTATCCTGAAAAATGTATATTCCTTCTTTTCAGCAGGAACCATCCACATTGTCGTGGTAGATCCTGGAGTTGGAACAGATCGGGGTATTCTTGCTGCTCAAACTAATGACTATATCTTTCTTGCTCCTGACAACGGAGTTCTCAAATATATTTTTGATGAGAACCCTGACATCCGAGTATTTAAAGTGACAAACAAAAAACTATTTTTAGAAAAAGTAAGCTTCACATTTCATGGCAGAGATATCTTTGCTCCAGTGGCAGCTCATCTTTCAAAGGGGATTCCGACTGAAACTGTAGGAGAACCTTTTACTGAATATATCAGGGGAAAAGTTAAAACACCTGCTGTTGACTCCCACAGGATTTCTGGAGAAATTATTTACATTGACAGATTTGGAAACGGGATAACAAACATTGGGGAGGATTTACTTAAAAAGAAAAAAAATCTGCAGATTTTGATTCGGAATACAACGATCAAAAACCTTAGCACAGTCTACTCCGATGTTCACACTGGTGAAGTTCTTGCTCTTATAGGAAGCAGTGGAACTCTGGAGATCTCAGTAAATCAAGGAAATGCAAAAAAACAGCTTGAGTTTTCTGTAGGAGATTCTGTAATTGTAACTTTTGATTCATAAACTTACGGCAATCACACCAAACACAAAATTCTCAGCGATTTCTGGGGTTAAAGATTAACCAAAAAGGATAATAATGGAACGGAAACGCAATCTCTGGGTTCACATAACTCTTTTTATTCTTACTGTATTTTCTACCTACTTTGTAGGATTGGGAGACGGACCAATTGGGGCACTCTGGTATTCATTGGGTCTTATTACCATTCTTCTCACCCACGAAATGGGCCATTATTTAATGGCTAAAAAACATAAAGTAATGGTAACTCTTCCTTACTTTATTCCCTTACCACTTCCACCTTTTGGGACAATGGGAGCAGTAATTAAAATGGGGAGCAGAATTCCTGACCGCCGCGCACTCTTTGATGTAGGGGTAGCAGGTCCCCTGGCAGGGTTGGTGATGATTATTCCCAGTCTTATTATAGGGCTGCACTTCTCAAGAGTTGTAGAGGTTTCTTCAATGGGAAGCGGAACAATATCTCTGGGAAATTCTCTTCTCTTTTCTTTCCTAACCCGCATTTCAGTAGGTACCTTGCCGCCGGGTCAGGATGTGGTTCTTCATCCATTGGCTTTTGCTGGCTGGGTTGGACTTCTTGTTACTGCTCTTAACCTGCTTCCAATCGGACAGCTTGACGGCGGACACATTATGTATGCTCTGTTCTGGAAAAAGAGTAAAACTTTCTCAAATATTTTCTTCTTGATTTTTCTTTTTATTTGTCTTTTTTATTATGTAGGATGGTTTTTAATGCTTGTAGTCCTTACATTGATCCGGAATCATCCTCCAACAATGTATGATGAAATTCCTCTTGATAGAAAAAGAAAAATAGTCGGGATTTTTGCGATTATTGTTTTTGTTCTTGCTTTTACGCCTGTTCCGTTTGGGATCGGAGAGGGATTATTACCCATGTTATTAAAACACTTTCATCTATGACTCGGGAAAAAACAATAGTAGCATTAGGAGAAATACTTTGGGATATCTATCCCCATGAAAAACACCTCGGAGGAGCACCTACCAATTCTGTTATTCATGCTGCAAGATTGGGAGCAAAAAGTATTGTAGTAAGTAGTGTTGGTCAGGATCAACTGGGAGATGAAATCATCGAAACACTAAAGATATACGGAGTTGACACTTCGTATATCCAGAGATATTCAGCCCGGCCTACCGGCACAGTAGGTGTAAAACTCGATGAAAAACACATTCCTCATTTCCATTGTTCAAGTGACGTAGCTTTTGATTATATCGAATGGAATGACAAACTGGAAAGACTTGCCGGGGAAATAGATTGCGTAATAACAGGAACGCTGGCTCAGAGAAACCGAGTTTCCCGTAAAACAATCCAAAGATTCCTAAAAAGAGCACCCAATGCAGTAAAAGTTTTTGATGTAAATTTTCGAGGATGGAGTGAATTGACCAGTCTTATTGTTCAGCAAACTCTAATTGTTGTTGACATTTTAAAACTCAACGAAAAAGAATTGAACCAGATGCAGAGAGCTTTCTGGCAGGAAGGAAAGGGAACAATTTCTTTCCTTGATTGGTTGATTGAAAAATATAGTCTAAAGCTTGTGGCTCTTACCTTGGGAGAAAAAGGATGCTTTCTCACCGACGGCAAAAATCATATTTTTTCTCCAGGTTTTGTGGTTGATCCTGTAGATACTACTGGATGTGGAGACGGTTTTCTAGCAGGCATGACTCTCAAATATCTTGAAAAAAGTTCACTGGAAGAGATGGCAGAATTTGCCAATCTTCTGGGCGCTTTTGTTGCTACAAAAAATGGAGCAGTCCCTGAATATACTCTGAGGGATCTAGAAGAATTTAGAGGTAGAAGAATTTAGAGGGGAAAATGAAAGTTGCTATTTACCAATTTTCTCCTGAATTTGGAGAAAAAGAAAAGAATCTAAAAAAAATTGAACAAACACTTAAAAAAACAAATGCTGAGCTTATTGTACTGCCTGAGCTCTGCACAACAGGCTATCAATTTACTTCTCAGGAAGAAGTCCACAGTCTCTGTGAACCAATTTCGGATGGAAAGACTGTTCACGAGTTTATCCAATTCTGCAAGGAAAGAAAAATTTTCCTTGTGGCTGGTATGGGAGAAATAGAAAATGGTAAAGTCTATAATTCTGCAATCTTAATTGGTCCCGATGGTTTTATTGGAAAATACAGAAAAGTTCATCTGTTCTGGTACGAAAAGAAATGGTTTGCTCCAGGGGATCTTGGATTTTCTGTCTGGAATATAGGGCCAGCAAAGATTGGACTGATGATCTGTTTTGACTGGATTTTCCCTGAAGCAGCGCGTTCCCTTGCTCTCCAGGGAGCAGAAATTATCTGCCACCCCAGCAATTTAGTTCTGCCCTACTGTCAAAATGCAATGATAACCCGTTCCATTGAGAATCGAGTTTTTTCCATCACAGCCAACAGGGTTGGAACTGAAAAACGTGGGAACAAAACCATGCTTAAGTTCACAGGCGGCAGCCAGGTAGTAGATCCAAAAGGAGAAGTAATTTTCAGATTGGGTAGTGACATTGAAGAACTACGAGAAGCAGAAATTAATCCTGCTCTTGCCAGAGATAAACAGATCACACCAGAGAATAACATCTGGGAAGATTTGAGGCCGGAGATGTACATACTGCCTGCTAATGTGAAACGTAGAGAAAAATAAGATTATGTAAAAATTTTCTTGACATTGTTAATTTATAGGTTAACTTTTAATGAGTGATGATAAAGTCGTTTTTCAGGAATTACGCATACGGGCAAAGGGAAAACAGCTTTTCCAAATATACTTTGTAGTTGAAAATGGCAAATCTCAAGTAATGGATGGTTTTAGAAATCTTCCTCAGGATAAAAAAGACGAAGTAAAAGATTTGATTATCAAGATGGCAACGGTCGAAAACTTCAAGTCCAACAAAATTAGATGGAGACTTCAAAAAAAATATTCATACGGTGAATTAAAACCTAAGGGTCATAGATTCTTTTTCTTCTTGAAATTTGCCCATAATATTATATTCTTCAAATATGCTAAGAAAAAAAAAGATAGTCTGGGAGATCAGTTTTACAAAAACACAGAATCGGAGAAAAGGAGATATGAAAGAGAATTTAAAGAATCAATATGAAGATATAAAAGAGTTTTTCCTTTCTGAACCAACAACAAACCAACGTGCGTGGGGTATAATTCATGATTTTTATCATATTATTTTAACTTATATGGAAAAGAAAAAAATTTCAAAAGCTGATTTAGCAAGAAGACTAGGTAAATCTCGCGCTTCCATTACTCAAATGTTTAATAAAACACCAAATCTAACAATAAAAAAAATGATTGAGATTGCAGATGCCGTTGGCATTAATATAAGAATTACTGCTGACGAAGTAAAAAAATTAAGAAATAAAAAAAACGTGAAGGAGATAAAAATAATATATATGCCCGTACATGTTCCAATTAACTGGCAACAAATGGAAACTGGTTTTACAAAATCAAAGTATAAGGAGATGGAAATTACGGCTGATAGCAGTATAGTAACGCATAATTATGAAGAATTTACGCCTCATTAGATGGGAGTTTTAAAAATATGAAAGAAAAAGGTAATAAAGCAAAAAGGTTAAGTTTTCAGTATAAATTAATTGAAGTAAAAAAACTAAGTTATTTTGAAAACAATATTGAAGAATATAATCTTCGGCCCAGAATTAATAAGAATAAAACACCATTTGAATTGAATGTTCAAATATTAATTAATGATTCTGAAGGCATCATTGAAATTATCCTGAAATTAATCTTTTATCAAATAGAGAATGATAAAAGAACGGAATTATTTGGAATAAAAACATCTCATAAGTTTAAAATTAAAAATTTTAAAAATGTTTTTCCAAAGAATGACAAAAATGAATATCTGATACCCGACCAGGTAATTGCAACGTTTCTGGGAGTGTCGATATCTGGCACAAGAGGAATGCTGGTTGTGTTAAATACAAATCAATACTATAAAGATATTTTACTTCCGTTAATAGCTCCACTGGATATAATTAAATCTGGTAATAAAAAAGAAATTCATTAATTTTTCTTTACATTCATTTAAAGACGAGAGAAACTATGTCAGAACCGTGGAAAGGTCCTCTGGAAAAGTTGGATGATTATCGCTGGATCATTCCTGCCTCTTACCAGAAAGGAATGCGTGTGCCCGGCTTGATCTATGCAGATGAGAAAATGTTAGAGCAGATAAGACAGGATCAGGCTCCTCAGCAGGTAGCTAATGTGGCACATTTACCTGGTATTCTTGGGCATTCTATGGCCATGCCTGACATACACTGGGGATATGGATTTCCCATTGGAGGAGTAGGAGGCGTTGATGCCGAGAGTGGAGTAATCTCTCCGGGAGGGGTAGGATATGACATCAACTGTGGAGTCAGGCTGATAAAAACAGATCTTGTTTTTTCTGACATAAAAGAACGAATCTCCGTTCTAGTAGAACGTCTCTTCCAGAACATCCCAAGTGGAGTCGGTTCAACAGGGAAATTAAAACTTTCCAGAAAGGAGGAACGAGCAGTTCTCAGAGATGGAGCACCATGGGCAGTAAAACAAGGATTTGGCTGGGAAGAAGATATAGAGCTAACTGAACAGGGTGGATGTATTAAAGGAGCTGACCCCGAAGCACTTTCCCAGCGAGCACTGGAAAGAGGTTTACCTCAATTGGGAACTCTTGGAGCCGGTAATCATTTCCTCGAAATTCAGGAAGTTGAAGAAATCTTTGATGCGGAAACAGCCCGCGTATTCGGTCTAACTGAAGGCCAAATTACAGTTATGATCCATACTGGATCAAGAGGCCTTGGTTATCAGGTTTGTGATGATAATTTAGATCGGATGGTACGTGCCATGAATAAATACAAAATTACACTTCCTGATAAACAACTGGCATGTGCACCTGTAAACTCTCCAGAAGGTAGGCAGTACTTTGCCGGCATGGCAGCAGCAGCTAACTACGCATGGACAAACCGTCAGCTGATTCTTCATTGGGTCAGAGAAAGTTTTGAACAGGTTCTGGAAGAATCAGCCGAGAAACTGGGAATGCACATGGTTTACGACGTAGCACACAACATCGCCAAGTTCGAAAAACATATTGTAAATGGTAAACTAAAAAAGGTTGTTGTTCATAGAAAAGGAGCAACCAGGGCCTTTGCAGCAGGGCACCCTGATATTCCTGGAAAATACAGAAATGTGGGACAACCTGTTTTGATTCCGGGAGATATGGGAACAGCCTCCTATGTGCTGGTTGGGACACAAAAAGCAATGGAGGAAAGTTTTGGTTCAACTTGCCACGGCGCAGGCAGGCTAATGAGCAGACACGCTGCTGTGAAAGCAACGAGAGGCCGGGCAATTGTGAAAGAACTGGCTGAGAAGGGAATTATTGTGAGAAGCAAAGGAGAGAGGACTCTGCACGAAGAAGCTTCTGAAGCGTATAAAGATATTGACAGTGTTGTTGAAATCGTTCACGGCGCAGGACTTTCCAAAAAAGTAGCAAAAATGAGACCCCTTGGGGTAGTGAAAGGATAAACGATGCAGTTTATGACAAAAACAAAACGGAGGATAATCATCAACATTACCTCACTGATAGACGTACTTTTCCTACTTTTGATTTTTTTCATTGTTTCTTCCACCTTTTTAGAACAACCAGGGATGAAACTTAAACTTCCTAAAACCTCTGGTAAAAAAACATTGCAAATGAAGGGTTACACACTTTTTATAACATCGGATGGTGTTATGTTTCTTAATGAAAAACAGATCAGTATGAAGAAACTCCCCGACCAATTAAAAGCAATAGCATCGGATGCAAAAGACAAAGGCTTAATATTAAAGGCAGATGAAAATGCCAGATATGGACTTGTTGTTGAAGTTATGGATATTGCCAAACAGAACGGAATCACCAAACTAATTGTGGCAACGAGAATAAGAGGTAAAGGGCAATAGGAGGAAGTCTACTCTATTATGAAAATCATTACTACTGTCAGAGAAATGCAGGCTGAAGCAGAAAAGCTTCGGCAGGGAGGAAAGATCATCGGTTTTGTGCCCACAATGGGATATCTTCATGAAGGTCATCTCAGCTTAATTCGCATTGCACGAAAGAAAGCCGATGTGGTAGTTACTTCCATTTTTGTAAATCCAACTCAGTTTGGGCCGAATGAAGACCTGGATAAATATCCCAGGGATATCAAGAGAGACGAAAAACTGGCCAGTGAAACAGGAGTAGATATTATTTTTTATCCCTCAAATGAAGAAATGTATCCAGAAAGATATTTAACATACGTGACTGTTGAAAAAATCACGGAAACTCTATGCGGAGCATCCCGACCAGGTCACTTTAGAGGAGTTACTACAATCTGTACAAAACTTTTTAACATTGTAAAACCACACTTTGCCGTTTTTGGCGAAAAGGACTATCAACAAGCTGTAGTGATAAAACAGATGGTGAGAGATCTTAACTTAGATATGGAAATCATCACTGGTCCTATCATAAGAGAGAGCGATGGTCTGGCTATGAGTTCAAGAAATGCTTACCT
>CAYYPT010000130.1:0-7454 GCA_964473625.1 uncultured bacterium
GAGAGCAAAGTCTAACTTTTCTTTACCCTCCAATCTACATAAAGAAAGGACATCTTTTCCAGTCATACGGGGGAAACGCATATATTCCAGAGTCATCTTGGCAAAGTTCTGGTAGCTCTTTCTGGCAATTGCCAAAAGTTCCTTTTCCGATTTTTCAGGAAAGGCATGGGAAAGATTATCAAGAACAACTTTGCGCCTTATTCCAAGAACCGAAAAAGCAAACCATCCGAGCAAATCTCCTAACAAAAGAATCCCCTTAAGAGAAAACATCCATGTCAAAAGTACAAAACCAAGAAGGAAAAAATATTCAATATAATGTCTGGTCTTTTTCAAAATCTCCGTACTCATGCAGTACCTCTTTTTCCCATATTTCTTTCTTTTTACGCATTCGCCTGCGTGTAACAAAAAAAGCAGTTAAGAAAAGTATTACAAAGAGAGCACTAAGAACTACTGGGAAATCCATAAACACATACCAGCGGTATTTGTGTTTTAACGTTCTGTACCAATCATTCTGAAAATCTTGAAAATTAATTCCTATACTCAAAACCAATGCTTTGTCCATTCCGCTATTAGCTTTAAGATGCTGAATGATACGGGCGAGCACATCCCTTCCATAATGCTCTACAAGATAATCTACTGCTGTACGTGATTCTAGGTAAGCTAAGGCAGCCTTATGACGACGGAAATCTAAAACATTATTAATATCATTAAGCCAGATAATTTCTCCGGCAAAAACACTTCTGGCCAAAAGAATAGTTTCCCACATACTTCCTTCCCCGGATTCATATTGAGCTAATCCTTCATCAAACCACCGACTTACAGGTTTTCCTTTAAGAATCATTCCAAGTACAACGTGTGTTAACTCATGGGTCACAACCTGATTGAGATTTGTTTCGGGTTTAGCAAAGCGAGGTGATTTCAAAAAAATAATTCCTCGAATAGGATCAGCAGCTCCCACTCCCCATTCTGGAATCTGTCCACCAGTAACAGCATTAAACTCTTTCTCTGAGGAAACAATAACAACCGTTATTTTCCCAGTATTAATCAGCCCAAGATCATGTTCAATTCTTGGAAGTGCATTTTCCACTATTAACATTACTTTCTGCCCATTTTTTATATCTTCTCTGTGGCAGTAGACTGTAACAGAGTTACGAACTAATTGCTGCCATCCAGACTTCCCGTAAAGAGAAACAGCAATCAGCCAGAAAAAAATAAAAAGAATACCAGAAGTAAAACGTTTCATTCTCAATCATCCTATCAAGAAATCTTAACAAAAAAGGTACATATTTTGAGATATATTCGCAAGAAGATTTTAAAAGAATAATGGGAAACGGACGATATCGTTCTTCTTCCAGTCTCAACATGGTGAGCAGAATTGAATTGTACTCTTTTAAGGAGTGGTTTTGTCCTATGCTGAGACATTTATGGAAAAAGTATGAAAAATTGGAGACATTCAGACTAAAGAAATTAATAACTTGACATTTAATAAAATATTTTGTAGATTTATTTGTCGATAATTAGGATATATATTTATTATATTGTTTTTGTATATGAATAATTTTTCAATACAAAACTGTTGGTGGCTCTGGTGGTATTTCTCGTATCGTAGTAGTAGGTGTAAAGCCTGTGAGAAATGAAACTAAGTGTCACCGTAAAAAACCATAGAGCTGAAAAACCTGCTACAAAAGAAGGTAGTGGGTTTTTTTATTCAAAAGCAAATTATTACACAAAAAAGAGCAGTGTGAAACAGACGGAGGTACCAAATGAGCTCAACAAAAATTCTACTGGACGAAAAGGAAATGCCAAGACAGTGGTATAATCTTCTAGCAGATTTGCCAAATCCTCCTCCACCGCCATTAGGCCCTGACGGCAAACCAATTTCACCCGACATGCTGGCGCCAGTATTTCCTATGAATTTAATCGAACAGGAAGTAAGCACAGAAAGATGGATTGATATTCCGGAAAAGGTATTGGAGATACTTTCTCTCTGGCGACCAAGTCCACTCTATCGCGCAAAAAGATTGGAGCAAGCTCTGGGAACACCGGCAAGAATTTATTATAAAAACGAAGGAGTAAGTCCACCTGGAAGTCATAAGCCTAATACAGCCGTTGCACAAGCTTACTACAACAAAGAATTTGGTATTGAAAAATTAACAACAGAAACTGGTGCAGGTCAATGGGGCAGTGCATTGAGTTTTGCCTGCTCCTTATTTGGTTTGGAATGTAAGGTTTATATGGTTCGCATCAGTTTTGACCAGAAGCCATTCAGACGACTCATGATGGAAACCTGGGGTGCAAAGTGTATTCCAAGCCCCAGCCCTGAGACAAATGCAGGACGGAAAATTTTAGAAGAATCTCCAGACACCCCGGGGAGTCTTGGAATTGCCATAAGTGAAGCTATAGAAGAAGCAGTAACAGACAAAACAGGTAAAACACGCTACTCATTGGGAAGCGTGTTAAACCACGTGCTTCTTCACCAGACTATTATTGGTCTTGAAGCTAAAAAACAACTAAAAATAGCTGGTGAAAAAAAAGTTGATACTGTTATCGGTTGTGCAGGAGGAGGAAGTAATTTTGCAGGGCTTTCATTCCCGTTTGTAGCCGATAAAATAAACGGCGAGCAGATTGATATTATCCCTGTAGAACCAACTTCCTGTCCAACAATGACTCGTGCTCCTTATGCTTATGATTTCGGCGATACTGCAGAAATGACTCCTCTTCTTCCCATGTACTCACTGGGACATAATTTCATACCCCCTCCAATACATGCAGGTGGACTCCGCTATCATGGTATGGCGCCTCTTGTTAGTCAGGCAATCCGTGAAGGTCTTTTGGAACCACGAGCTTATGACCAACTGGATTGCTACGAAGCTGCTGTAATGTGGGCCAGAACAGAAGGTTTTATCTCTGCTCCTGAAACAAGCCATGCCATTGCTGCTGTCATAGATGAAGCAAAAAAAGCAAAAGAAGAAGGGAAGGAAAAAGTTATTCTTTTCAACTGGAGCGGTCACGGACTTATGGATCTTACAGGATACGATGCGTATTTCAGAAATAAACTTGTAAATTATCCTCTACCCGAAGAGGAAATCAAAAAATTCACTGCTGTACTTGATAATCTTCCTAAACCTTAAATATAAAGGATTTTCCAATGATTTCTGAGTACGACAATTTCGAAAGACGCTGCCCTCTTCTCGGTCACGAGGTCAAATTTCAATATTGCCGTTCTGCAAATCTGGGGTTGCCGTGTAAAAAAATCCTGAACTGCTGGTTTGAACGTTTTCCTGTGGAAAACTTCTTAAGGAATCATTTCTCAAAAGAAAAAATAGAAACCATCCTAAAACCCCAGAAACCAAAACTGGTATCACTTGTTGAACTAATCAAGCAGGCACAGACCTCAATCGAAAAAAATAATTTAAAAAGTGAAAAGATTACTACATGAGAACCTCTCTTCTCATAGTGCGGCACATTTCTCAAACATTTTAAAATGTGCCGCACTTTAATCTATTATCTATGAGTTCACTCTAAAAAGGGGCTAAAGCCCCCTATGTAATGTTGGTTGTTTGATTTATCCTCCGCCCTGAAGGACGGAGCTAATTAGCAACAAAACAAGGGAATAGCCCCGACATTTATGTCGGGGAAAAAGAGTAAATAATCATTTTCCGAAGCCCTTTAGGGCTTTTTAGAGTGAACTCATCTATCTATTTTTACTAAAAATATACGATTTCTGATCATCTCTGTCATATCATATGGTGCAGGATCACCGCCAAGATATCTGTGGAACCAATCCAGATGCGCATTATAATAAAGGGGCATAGATTTTACATAACTTGGCCAATGACCATCATTTTTGAAAACAATAAGCCGCGAAGGAACAGACATTTTTTGTAAGGCTGTGAAAAATTGAAGGCTTTGCGTATAAGGGATTCTGTAATCTTTTTCTCCTGTAATAATCAGGCAGGGAGTTTTAAAATTCTCCACATAATTTGAAGGTGACCATTTCTCATAATAATCCGAATTCCAAGGCTCACCTTTAAGATCCCATTCGGGGAACCAGAGCTCTTCGGTACCACCATACCATGAACGAAGATCGTATACCCCCATCATAGCAGCTATTGCTTTAAACCGGTTGGTATGTCCTTCAAACCACATCATCATATAACCGCCAAAAGACCAACCCATCGCTCCCATTCTATTCTCATCTACATAAGGAAGAGCTGCCAGAACATCTGTCACTTTCATCAAATCTTCAAAAATCTTCCCACCCCAATCACCGGATATTTCAGCAGTAAATTTCTGCCCATAACCTGTTGAACCGTGAGGATTTGGAAAAGCTACTACATATCCGGCACCAGGATAGATTTGCCAATCTCCACGGAATCCATCAGACCACATCATTTGTGGACCGCCATGAACATTAAGAATCAGTGGATATTTTTTAGCTGGGTTGAAATTGTGGGGTTTTACAATAAAAACCTGGATCATTGAATTATCAGCACCCTTCACCCAAATCCTCTCCGCAGGTCTGATGTCTACTTCCTTCTCGATCTTGCTGTTGAAAAATGTTAACCGATTGAGTTTTTTAGTTTTTAAATCAAGTCTGAAAAGTTCAGTGGGTTCACCAACAGAGCTTCTTGCCAGTATCATCCACTTACCATCTGGAGATACAGAAAATCCTCTGATTGTTTGTGTATTAACAATTTGCTTAATCTTTCCTGAGTTCACATCTACCTGGTAAAGGGGGATATCCCCTCTGTTATTCGCTGTAAAAAAAATGAATCTGGAATCAGGCGCCCAGACAAAATCATTTACCCAATTATCGAAATCTTCTGTAAGTGTTCGTATCCTACCTGTTTTTCGCTCGTAGACAGCAAGCCGGATTCGATCAGACTCGTAACCTGGAATCGTCTGCTTCAAAAATGCAATAAATCTACCGTCAGGGGAATAAAGAGGAGCTCCATCGAATGCCTTATTCTCGGCAGTTATGTTTTTCATTGTTCCCCCATTGGCTGGAATTAACCAGAGATCCCCATTTGTAGACGACCACGGGTCAGGATCATGATTTGACACAACACAGATTTCCTGTCCATCAGGTGAAACATCATAGCCTCTTCCTCCACCGAGAGAAAAACGAGGAGCATCGAAATTACCCGGGGTTAAATCGCGCACTTTGCCCGATTCAGTATCAACAATTAAAGTGTGTGTTCTTTTACCGTCTGCCCACGAAGTCCAATGACGATAGAGTAATTTATCTGCCATGTGAGCTTGAATAGGTCCTTTTTTCATAGACTCTGCGTCGCGTCTGTTCAAAGTATCATTTGCCCCATATTCAGGAAAAACTTTTGTAGAAAAAACAATATGATGATCATCAACCCAGATTGGGTCGGAAACACCAGAAGAAATATCAGTAAGCTTTCTTGGCTCTCCACCATTAAACGGGAGAAGCCATATCTGAGGACCATCTTTTCTTGTAGAGACAAACATAATTGTCTTGCCATCCGGGGACCAGCGTGGATGGAAATCAGCCTGGGAACTGAATGTTAACTGACGTATTTCTTTGCCGTAGCTGTTCATTAGATAAACATCAGAATTACTCTTACCCTCATGGAGATTGTATTTTGTAACAGTAAAAAGAATATTTTTCCCATCAGGCGAGATTTGCGAATCACCTATTGACCGGATCCGGTAAAGATCCTCAATTGTAAAAGCATGTTTCTGGGCCAGAGCAGGAAAAACAATGGTAAAAATCAATAAAATAGCGACAAACATTCTTTGTCGATTAAACATAACTTAATCCTCCTATACTAAACTATCAACATTGGTCTGGAGCACCTTATATTCAGAAACAATGTACACACAAGATAAGAAAAAAGTCAAGCAAAAAATCCTGAATTTTCGATAACATAAAATAACCAAAATTCAAATGACCAGAACAATTGTTTTAGACTTGACATTAAATTAATATTTGGATATATTTAATTCCAGACTTATTTTTCATCCAACACATTAAGAAAAACAATGAAGATTACAGACTGGTTTTACTACAATATACTTCCAACATTAGCATGGGGTGTTATTAATTCACTGAGTGTTACACTTCGCATCCAAACTATTGGGGAAAATGAAATTAAAATACTGAGAAGGAATAAACAAAGGCTTGTTTATACTTTCTGGCATGGTAGACAGTTTCTGCTTGTAAAATATATGTCTGGTAAAAATATTGTAATTATGTCTTCAACCAGTAGAGACGGAATTTTGCAGGCAAATATCTTACAAAAATTCGGATACGAAATTGTTCCAGGTTCAAGTGCAAAATCACCTGTAAGAGCATTGATTGGCAGTATGAAAAAAATGCGGAAGGGATTTGACTCTGCTATTGCTGTAGACGGACCAACTGGTCCAATATATAAAGTAAAACCTGGTGCACTCTATATAGCAAAAAAAATGAACGCCGCAATTATTCCATTAACATTTTCTGCCAACCCAGCTACAATATTAAAATCCTGGGATAAATATCTACTTCCGCAACCATTTGCCCGTGCTGCAATTGTTTTCGGCAAACCTTTTTACCCATCACCAAAGCTGGATGATAAGACTATAGAACAGGAATGTAACCTTCTGGGAGAAATGCTTAATCAGATTACTGAAATGGCGGATGATATTGTTTTGTAACATCACATTAGGACATAAAAAAACCCCGAATAAATTCGGGGTTTATAAATTTTAACCCTGGCGACGTCCTACTCTTCCACAAGGTCGCCCAAGTAGTACCATCGGCGCTGAAGGGCTTAACTGCCGAGTTCGGAATGGGATCGGGTGTTTCCCCTTCGCTATGGTCGCCAGGAAATTATTTTCCACAATTCGGGAAACTAGATATGAGTTCACTCTAAAAAGGGGCTAAAGCCCATGGATAATATTAGTTGTTTGATTTATCCTCCGCCCTGAAGGACGGAGCTAATTAGCAACAAAACAAGGGAATAGCCCCGACATTTATGTCGGGGGAAAAGAATAAATAATCATTTTTCCGAAGCCCTTTAGGGCTTTTTAGAGTGAACCCACATATATTTCTCATGCAATCAATCACCTGCCACGGACAAAAAATTAAGGTCAAGCCTCACGGCTGATTAGTACCGGTCGGCTGAATATGTTGCCATACTTACACCTCCGGCCTATTACCTGGTCATCTCCCAGGAGCCTTCAGCCCTCCGCCAGCTGGCGGAGAAAGGGAGATCTTGTCTTGGGGTGGGCTTCCCACTTAGATGCTTTCAGCGGTTATCCCTTCCGAACATAGCTACCCAGCTGTGCTCCTGGCGGAACAACTGGTACACTAGAGGTTCGTCCACTCCGGTCCTCTCGTACTAAGAGTAGCTCCCCTCAAATCTCCTACGCCCGCGGAGGATAGGGACCGAACTGTCTTACGACGTTCTGAACCCAGCTCGCGTACCGCTTTAATTGGC
>CAYYPT010000131.1:0-2389 GCA_964473625.1 uncultured bacterium
TATAGCTCTGTTTTTTTGTTTCTAAATCACCCTTTTTAGAGTGGACTCATTTATTATTCTTAACCTTAATCTACAGGAGGTGAGATGTAAAGTGCAAGCATTAATAATCGCGGCGGGTAGAGGAAGCAGAATGCGTCAGAGGTTTTCACCTAAACCATTGATCACAATATTTGGATTACGTCTTATTGAAAGAATAATTCTTCGTGCTAAATCTGCCGGAATCAAGGATTTCAAGATTGTGGTTGGATATAAAGCAAAAAAGATCATAGAAACTATTGGAAATGGCGAGAAGTATGGAGTACATATTGAATATATCTATAATCACGAGTGGGAAAAAGGCAATGGTGTTTCTGTTTACAAAGCCAAGGATTTTCTAGATAATCAGTTTTTGCTATTAATGTCTGACCATCTTTTTGATGATTCAATTTTAAAAAAACTCAAGGAGGTAAAATTAAAAAATAATCACTGTGTATTATGTGTAGATCGTAATCTTAAAGGAGAGCGTTTTAACCTCGAAGATGTCACAAAAGTCTGGATGGACAACAATAAAGTAAAAACCATCGGCAAGGAGATTGGTAAATTCAATGCTGTGGATACAGGAATTTTTATGTGTACACATGCTATCTTTGATGCTCTGGAGAAATCCATAGCAAAAGGTGATTATTCTTTGTCAGCCGGAAATCAAATTTTGTCGGACGAAGGAAAACTGGAAACGCTTGATATCACTGGTTATTTCTGGGTAGATGTAGACGATGAAGCAGCTTTAAAGAAAGCTAAGTATGTACTTCTCCAACATCTTAATAAATCTACTGATGGTCCAATATCCAGAAATCTAAATAGAAAACTTTCAATCAGGATATCTTCCAGATTGACCAAATATGCCATTACGCCAAACCAGCTTACCCTGTTTTCTTTTGCGCTTGCTTTGCTTTCGGCACTCTTTTTCTATCTTGGCAAACATTATTCAATGATAGTTTTAGGTGGAGTCATGGCCCAGCTTTCTTCGATCTTTGATGGCTGCGATGGCGAAATCGCGCGACTGAAATTTGCGTCCAGCAGATTTGGCCAGTGGCTTGACCGGATTCTTGACCGATATGCCGATGGGTTTATTCTACTGGGAATGACTCACGCTGCATGGCTTTCTTTATCGGCTAAGTTCGTATGGGTAATAGGATTCACGGCATTAATAGGAAGTTTTATGAACAGCTATACAGCTATTCAATATGATGAACTTTTAAGCAAAAAGCTTCTTAGCGCAAGAGGTTTAAGAGTAGGAAGAGATGCCAGATTATTCATTGTTTTTATGGGAGCGTTGTTTAATCAGCTTCTTCCTGCGCTTCTTCTGCTGGCAATTCTGACAAATTTTGAATCTTTACGAAGAGTCTGGGTGTTAAGATATGCATATCAATCTTCAAGGGGAAATTGAAAGAGAAATTGGAAAAATTATTTCGAAATCTCCACTCCCTGAGGATTATGAGCACGCTAAAAATGTAAAAGAATGGGTGCTGAGACTTAAGCCTGATGCGACAGAGCAGCTCAAAATTGCTGCTCTGTCGCATGATATTGAAAGAGCAATTCCAGAGAGAAAAGTAAAAAGAGAAAATTTTAAAGACTATAACGAATTTAAAAAAGCTCATGCGATTAACAGCGGCCGAATTATCAAGGAAATTCTGGATAATTATCCTGTCGACGATAAAGAGAAAGAGAGAATAAAATTTCTGGTGGAAAATCACGAATTTGGCGAAGAAGGGGATGAAGAACTCCTTGTACTTGTAGATAGTGATGTTATTTCATTTTTCCAGATTAATCTTCCCTATTATGCAGAACGCAATCCAAAGGAAGAAGTTATATTTCGACTAAAATGGGGAATAGCAAGGGCTTCGGAAAGAGCAATTTCGATTATCAAAAATATTAAATATAAAAATGAGGAATTAAATCAACTGTTAAGACGATACGCAGTTTCAAAAAACCCAAGAGTTTGTAGGTTGTTTACTTATTAAACATGAGTTCACTCTGAAAAGGGGCTAAAGCTTATAGATTAAATTAAACTTTGGCAAAATGGATTTGCCAGAATTATCTTATAATACAACTGTTTACTGCCATGTCATTTCCGCATGTTTTAAGCGGGAATCCAGGTAGTGGGGTTGAGGGTGGGTTCCCGACAGAACATTTCGGGAACGACAGGGGGGAGGGGAATGTAGACAATGAAATCAAAGCTTTTGGTATCTTGTTTATACCAAAGATATGAGAGAAAATATAAATTTGCCAAAGTTTAGGATTAAATAATCATTTTTCCCGAAGCCCTTTAGGGCTTTTTAGAGTGAACTCAAACATTATTAACAATACAAAGGAGGAATCAGTGCCTGAAAAATTAACAGATTTTCGTCAA
>CAYYPT010000131.1:2489-5126 GCA_964473625.1 uncultured bacterium
TATTAACAATACAAAGGAGGAATCAGTGCCTGAAAAATTAACAGATTTTCGTCAATTGAATGTATGGCAGAAAGCCCACAAATTAGTTCTGGACATTTATGAAATTAGTAAGAAACTCCCAAAAGAAGAAAAAACTGAACTGAGCTCTCAAATGAGAAAAACAGCTATGAGTATTCCAATCAAAATAGCAGAGGGGTTTAATCGACGAAATCCTAAAGAAAAAGAAATTTTCTACAAAGCTACCCAGGAATCCATAGAGGAATTAAGATACTATCTTATTCTATCCAAAGATCTTGAATATCTGAAGAATACCGACGATATTCTTCAATCTGTTGAGGAAGTCGGACGTATGCTGTCGGGTCTGGTGCGGTCAGTCAAAGCTTAGCAATTAAACTTACTCTCTCCGAATAGTTTTAACAGGAGGTTGTGTCTGATGCAAGAAAATAATTTTAAAGTCTATGGTTACAGATGGATTGTGCTAATTACATTCATGGCTGTTGTTATTATTAATCAACTTTCATGGATAACATTCGCTTCGATCACGGGAAGTGCTGCAAAGTATTATGGAGTTTCCGATCTCAGTATTGGCTTGTTATCAATGATTTTCATGGTTGTATATGTTATTCTTTCAATACCTGCATCGTGGGTCATTGATACCTATGGCATTCGGGTTGCTGTAGGCATAGGGGCTGTTTTGATGGCTATTTTCGGTTTACTGCGAGGGCTTCTGGCGCACGATTACAATCTCGTGCTTATTTCACAAATAGGAATTGCAGTGGGGCAACCCTTTATCCTCAACGCAATAACCAAAGTAGCTGCTCGCTGGTTTCCGATTCATGAACGAGCAACTGCATCTGGTCTGGGAACGCTGGCCATCTATCTTGGTATTTTTATAGCCCTAATTTTAACCCCATATCTTACCATTCAATACAGCATTAAAGGAATGCTTACTATTTATGGAATTGCTGCCATAGTCGTTACAGTTCTTTTTCTCTTATTTGCAAGGGAATACCCTCCGACACCTCCATGTTCTTCCGAACAGGAAGAAAGAGCATTAATGCTTGACGGTCTTAAAAAGATATTACGTAATGGTAACTTCATCAAACTAATGTTTATTTTCTTTGTGGGGTTGGGTGTATTTAACGGTGTAACAACATGGATAGAGGATATTGTAAGACCAAGGGGATTTTCCATTACGCAGGCAGGTGTTACAGGCGGTTTGATGATCGTGGGCGGCATTGTTGGCGCTGCATTAATACCGTCTTTTTCGGATCGTCTCAGGAAAAGGGTTCCATTCATAGTTTTAGCTCTGATCGGTGCAACAGTTGGAGTGGTTGGTATTACATACTCTGCAAGTTATTGGCTTCTTCTTATCTCGGCATCTGTTCTGGGTCTCTTCTTACTCAGTGCGGGGCCAGTTGGGTTCCAGTATGGTGCTGAAATTGCCTATCCAGCACCGGAAGGTACATCGAATGGTCTGCTTATACTGATGGGACAGATTTCCGGAATTCTTTTCATTTTTGGAATGGACAGCTTAAAGTCACATAAGACCGGGTCAATGACACTTTCTCTAGTTATACTTACCGGACTTTTGGTTCTTAGCCTTTTTCTATGCATAGGATTAAGAGAATCAGAAATGATAACAGAGCGTACTTAGTAAGAAAGTGCAGAGTAAATCAAAGTATTTGCCTTAAGCGTTTGTTTTTCATTGATAATATATTTGTTTTAGAAAACAGGAACTAATAATACCCATGAGATGTTAAACTCCATAAATAATTGTATTCATCGATGTTTCAGCTTATTTATTAACAGATTATGAAAGGATTAATTCCGATGAATATAACGGGGTGAAATTCTCATGAAAATATCTAATAAACAAAGTAAAACCCGAAAAGAAAAAACTTTTTCTTTTAAAATTCTTATTCTTACTGTCAGCGGTTTTGTGTTGCTGTGTATTGTTTCGTTTCTTAATGAAATTCTTGACATGCCGCATCTTTTAATAGGAGCTACTAAAACACGGCCTAATCCTAATTGGCAGGAAGCAATAATTGAAACTGTAATAGCAGTTGGTGTGGGTATTATGTTTTTATTAATCCTCTTTAGGAGAATTAAAAGAGCCGCTATCGCTGAAAGTAAGTTAAGAGAATCAGAAGCAAAATACAGAACTCTTGTGGAGAATGCAAAAGACGGCATAGTAATAATTCAGGACGGTGTATTCAAATTTGTCAATACTGCCGGTGCAAAACTTACAGGTTACACCCCTGAAGAAATAATGAATGCTAATTTCTTAACTTTTGTACCAGAAAATTACCACGATCTTATTTTAAAAAGGTATAGAGATCGCATGGAAGGCAAAAATGTATCATCTCTCTATGATCTTGAATTAATCAGGAAAGATAATACAAAGTTTGCGGTAGAAATTAATGCAAATCTTATATATCTTGAAAACAAGCCAGCTGATCTTGCTATTATAAGAGATGTTACTGGACGTAAACTTCTTGAAGAAAAACTCAAACGCAGCCTTAACGAAAAAACCATTATGCTCAAGGAAATTCACCATCGTGTAAAAAACAATCTACAGCTCATATCAAGTTTGCTAAACCTTCAATCTGCACAGATTAAAGATGAAGCAACCAG
>CAYYPT010000131.1:5226-7389 GCA_964473625.1 uncultured bacterium
CTCCTGGCAAGGAAAGGGGAAAATAGAAGTTCTTTTCCACTCGTTACAGGAGCATGAATTTGAAATTATTGTGAAAGACAATGGTGTGGGTATCCCTGCAGATTTAGACATAAGGCGCACAGATTCACTTGGCTTACATCTGGTGACCTTGCTTGCGGAAGGCCAGCTTGGCGGCAAAATTAATCTGGATAGAAGAAACGGCACAAAGTTCCAGATCATCTTTAAATCGGAAAGTTGCAAAAACAGTTACCATAGAAAGGAGTAAAAATGCCAAAACCAGTAATGATAAGTATATCAGGAATCAGAGGGATTGTCGGTGAAGGATTAACTCCTGAATTGATTGTGAATTTTTCAGCAGCAGCAGGTACGTTCTACGGAACTGGAAATGTAATGGTTGGCAGGGACTCACGAGTAACAGGAGAAATGCTGAAAGCAGCCGTTTTCTCTGGACTCATGTCAGTTGGCTGTAATCCTGTTGACCTTGGTATTTGTTCGACTCCGACAGTTGAGCTTGCTGTAAAAAATTCTGATGCCGTCGGAGGTATTATTATCACGGCAAGTCACAATCCAGTAGAATGGAATGCACTAAAACTTCTCACCTCAGAAGGTCTTTTTCTTGACCAAAAAGAGGGAGAAACAATAAAACAGATTATTGAAGGGGAAAAGTTTTCTTATGCTTCCTGGGATAAAATCGGTGAGATAAAAAAATATGACAGAGCCACAGAAGATCACATCAAAGCAGTACTAAAGATACCTTATATTAATCTAGAAAAAATCAGAAAAAGAAAATTCAAGGTAGCATTTGACTGTGTTAATGGTGCAGGAGGAACTATTATACCAGAACTTCTCAAAGAATTGGGATGTGAAATCTTTCCCATGAATGAAGAAGCAACTGGTCGCTTTGCACATACTCCTGAACCTGTACCAGCCAATCTCCAAGACCTCTGCAACTACGTTAAACAAACAGGAGCAGAAATTGGCTTTGCTGTTGATCCTGATGTGGATAGATGCGCCATTGTTGGAGAGACAGGTGAACCCATTGGTGAAGAATATACAGTTACACTTGCCACGGAATTCATCCTTTCAAAAAAGAAAGGACCTGTAGCTGTGAATATTTCTACGACACGGGCTGTTGATGATGTTGCCAGAAAATTTGGTATTATGGTTACCCGTACACCAGTCGGTGAAATCAATGTGGCAAAAAAAATGAAAGAGATCGGTGCAGTGATCGGAGGTGAAGGGAATGGTGGTGTAATTCTGCCTGACATTCATCTTGGCCGTGATGCACCAGTGGCTATTGCTCTTACCCTTCAGTATCTTATTGAAACAGACAAAACAATCTCTGAGTTGTGGAAAAGTCTTCCGCAGTATGTAATGACGAAGAAAAAGATCGAGATCGGAAATTCAAATCCGGATCGAATTATAGTGCGAATAAAAGAGGCTCATAGTCATGAAAGGCTAAATCTTATAGACGGAATTAAAATTGAGCGGCCAGACTCATGGGTCCATATACGCAAATCCAACACCGAACCCATCATAAGGATAATAGCAGAAGCAAAGACAAAGGAAGAATCGGAGGATATCTGCGATAATTTTTTTAAGGAAATTGAGCATCTTCTTTAGAATTAAATTTGTTTATAATGATACGAAGTGAACGTCTTTCTTTAAGGGAGGTTGATTCATCAGCACGCCGAAGGAACTTTTGCCCACAAGCGTTTTGATTATCTTCGGAATTTATCCTGCCTGAAAAAACTGCGGAAGTGTAGTTTATGTAAAGGCTGAAAACTCACATGGTTAAGAGGTATTGTACTTTTCTTTTAAAAAGAAAAGTACCAAAAGAAATCGCCTACCGATCGCACAGGATATGTGTCTTGTGCGATCTTCCACGCCCAGCATAAATATACTGGTCTCCCCTTAGCTGGATTTTTTTCTTCTTCCACTTAACGAAAACGCAAAAAGGCAAAATCACCCTTCCCTTAAAAATAAACCTCAAATCTTGGATAACCAGAGAACTAAAGTCTCTAAATTTCAACACACATGGGAATTAGATTCCTTGCTTTGTTCGGAAAGACGTGGAGTGTATGTCTTTCTCAAGGTGTGTCGATTTATTGGCACACCGAAGAATCTTTTGCCCATTAGCCTTCAGGTGCAGAGTATTTTGTA
>CAYYPT010000132.1:0-7378 GCA_964473625.1 uncultured bacterium
TTTTGGCCGACAGTGCTTTTTATGCCTGGATACTTTTTAGTTTATATGGAGTATTTGTTGCTATATTTGAATCTGTTTCCAGGGCATTTGCAGCTGATCTTGCCGCAACTGAAATCAGAGCCACAGCAATGGGTGTTTATCACACTTCTGTTGGATTGGCTGCTTTCCCTGCAAGTTTGATAGCTGGTGTGCTCTGGCAAAGCTGGGGAGCAGAAGCGACTTTTTCGTATGGAACTATCATGGCATTTATAGCGGCTTTACTACTACTTTTTCTTTTGAGAGAGAATAAAGAACAACAGTTACAAGCGAAAGAGGTGTAAATAAAGAAATTGTCCGACATGCAGAAAATAACAGGTATTGATGTTTCGTTGTTTTGTTCTGGCTTTTTGTAAAGAAAGATTTACACGGTATTTTATTAATGTATTGGTTTTTTTACATAATCTTCTAATAGCTTTCTTACTATTTCACAGATGTTTTTTACCCCTTGAAATTTAATACCAAGACAAAAATAAATTAGCTTCATTCTGGAAAAAATTGTTGCATATTATAAGATTTCTTGTAAATTATTGCAGTTAAGTTCAAACTAAAAATTGGAGTAACCATGCCGTTTTGTCCCAAATGTGGATACGAATACATGGAGGGTATAAAAGTTTGTCCCGACTGTGGAACACCTCTTGTGGACAAACTTGAAGAAAAAAAAGAAGAAATTCCCAATGTTTCTTTTGTCCCTCTTCCGGATCTACCTGGGCGTGTTTATGCAGAAATGGTTAAAGGTGTGCTGGAAAAGAGAGGTATACCATGTTACATCAGAGCTGACGGTGTGAGTGATGCGTATGGGATTTCTGGAACAGGGCCGATGTCAAAAGGTGCCAAGTTGTACGTTCCAGAGGATAGGTTAGAGGAATGTATCCAGATTCAGCGGCAGATGCTGGACCACATTTAGTAAGTAGTTAATTACACAGGGAAAAATCAAACAATGGCAAAAATTTTATATCAATCGCCAAAAGGGACGAAAGATATTCTTCCTGAGGAACAGCCTTACTGGCAGTATGTGGAAGAAACTATTCGTCGAATTGTTCGATTGTATGGGTATGAAAGACTCAATCTTCCCATTTTTGAAGAAACTGCATTGTTCCAACGAGGGGTTGGGGAGGGAACTGATATTGTAGAGAAAGAAATGTACACTTTCTTAGATAAGGGAGGAACCTCTATTACTCTTCGTCCTGAATTTACTGCCGGGGTTATGCGTTCTTACCTGCAACATGGATTGTCAAGTTTGCCAAAGCCGGTAAAAGTCTGGTCATTTGGTCCGGTTTTCCGATACGAACGTCCTCAAGCTGGCAGGTTCAGGCAGCACACCCAATTCAATGTAGAAGCTCTGGGCGAGCAAGACCCAGCCCTTGACCTGGAAGTTATGTCAGTAGCATGGCATTTATTTGAGGAATTAGGATTTAAAAACCTCAGTTTCCAGATTAATAGTATTGGCTGTCCAAAATGTCGTCCCAAATATCTGGAGAAATTGGTAAGCTACTATAAGCGGTACGAAAATGATATTTGTGACGACTGCAAGAAAAGATTGAAAAAGAATCCGCTCAGAGTTCTTGATTGTAAAAATCCAGGATGCCAGCCTGTTATTGAGGGAGCTCCTCCAATTGTTGATTCTCTCTGTAGTGAGTGTCGGAGTCATTTTGAAACATTGAAGGGTTATCTTGAAGATCTGGATCGTCCTTACTCCCTTAACCATCGATTGGTCCGCGGTCTTGATTATTATACCAAAACAGTCTTTGAAGTCTGGGCCCAGGGAATTGGAGCACAGAATGCTGTCTGCGGTGGTGGTCGTTACGATGGTCTGGCAGAGGTACTCGGTGGAGCGCCAACTCCTGGTGTGGGTTTTGCGTCTGGGCTGGAACGTATTGTGCTTCTTTTAAAACAACAGGACGTAGTTCTTCCTCAGGGGAATAAACCAAAAATTTATTTTGCCTACCAGGGTGAAGAGGCGAAAAGACAGGTTGTGAAATTACTTTCCAATTTAAGAAAAAATAGTATAGAAAGTATTATGAGCTTTGGAGAACGGAGTTTTAAAGCACAGCTTCGTGAGGCGGATCGTAGAAAGGTTGAATATGTTGTTATTCTCGGAGAAGAAGAGGTTGCCAAAAAAGGAGTTTTACTAAAAACGATGGGAGAAGGAACTCAGGAATTTATTCTATGGGATGATTTATTGTCTTTCCTGAAAACGAAGGGATTGGGGAAGTGAAAGAGAATTTGTTGTCTTTTCCAACAGTGCGGAGTGCTTTTTATATTATTATTATAACGCTTCTCTTCTCAATGTTAATAGGGGTTGTGTGGGTGGACTTACAGGGCAAAATAAAGATACTTCTCCTGGAGTTATTTACTATAGTTCCAGCTGTAATTTTTGTTTTTGTTAAACGATTGCCATTTCGTGATGTTTTTCGCTTGGAGAAAGTAAAAGGAACTATTTTATTAGTAAGTGGATTTATCGGCCTGGGTTGGAGTGTTGTAACCGATGAATTAGATCGTCTTCTCCAGAATTTTATTCCTATGCCTGAAAAACTCTGGCATTTAATGAAAGATTTTCTGATCTTTCATTCCCGTCAGGAGATGGTTATCCTCATTATAGCTGTAGTTTTTGTAGCAAGTTTTGCGGAAGAAATGCTTTTCCGGGGATTTTTTCAGGGCGCACTTGAACGAGCAACCGATGTAACAAAAGCAGTTCTTATTAGTGCGTTTGTTTTTGCTGTTAGCCATTTTAACCCCTGGTGGGTTGTGGAAATATTAATTTTTGGAGTTTTGTTAGGTGTATTAGCCTGGAGAAGTGAAAGTATACTTCCCTGTGTTGTGGTCCATGGGGTAAACAATACGCTTGCTCTTGTCTTTATTAATATGAATGTTTCACAATTGAGGTGGTATTCTTTTAAAGGCCATGTTTCTCCTCTCTGGCTTTTTTTGGGTTTGGGATTTATTATCTTCGGGTTTAAAATCTTTTACAAGTTAACGAAAGAATGAAGAATAAGTTACATGGCTTCAAAAACAGGGAGAATATCCCGGGGAGTTTTAAAATGAAAACTAAAATTGTGGAGAAGTTGATTGTCCTTTTTGGGATTTTTGGGTTCGTGTTTTTATCGAGCGCACAACAAACAGATTTAAAAACTTTTATTTCCAAAGCTCAGGCACTGGAAAATGCCGGAGAGTTTCAAAAAGCTGTAGATATTTTGAAAGAAGCTGTGCGGATCTATCCGAAAGAATCCAATGTTCATTTAGAACTTGGCCTGGCGTGGGGTAGGTTAGGAGAGAAGAGTAGTAAAACTGGTGACATGATGACTGCCATGACTGCTATGAACGAAAGCTTTAGGGAATTTGAAAAGAGTACGCAACTTGATTCCGAAAACTTTAATGCTCACTTTTATTTTGGAGTGTACGGGGTTAATGTGCCGGCTTTTTTTGGAAAGCTGGATCAGGGTGTTGAACATCTGGAAAAAGCACTTTCTATAGCAAAGAAACAGCCCAAAAAACCTGCCCCGGATCAATTAGCATCGGTGTATCGTTTTCTTGCTCAGGGTTATAAAATGCAGGGGAGGTATGATGAAGCAAGGAAAGCCTTACAAGAAGTAATTAACCTTTTGCCTGAATCAGAAATTGGGAATGTTGCAAGGAAGGAATTAAAGAATCTGGTAAAACCCAAGGAGCGGCCAATTCCCCATAATAGGAAAGACAGAGTAGCAAATCCCAAAATTCTTTCTTTGCAAAAAAAATTGGAAAAATCTCCTGAAGATTTTGGGCTTTTGATGGAATTGGGCAAAGCATACCTTGACGCAAAAAATTGGGTTAAGGCACAATCTGTTTTTCGTCAGGCTGTTTACCTTGATTCTACAAATCTTGAGGCTCATCTTCTTCTATTGGAAGCGCTTAGGCAGGATGCTATGCGCGGGTATGATGAACGTATCTATAAAGATCAAAATGTTAGAACCAATCTTGCATTTGATGTAGTTCGAGAGTTGGAGAAGTGCTTAGAACTTGATCCAACAAATACAAATCTTAAAATCGGATATGCTCTTGTCTGCATACAGATGCCGTTTTTTGTGCAAAAGATAGATCGGGGCCTTGCAATTTTGGAATCAATGGTAAAAGATAAAAATCTGCCAGATTCAGTTAAAACCAGGATTCTCTATAACTTAGGATATGGTTATCGAAAAAAGGGAAATGCGTTCTGGATGAAGCTGGTGAAGAATTACCCTCATTCTAAAGAAGTTCAATTAGTCTATGATGAATTTGGATTAAGAAATTATGGGGAAAAAGTATCGCAAATCAAAGGGGAAAAGGTTGTGGTTACCTTTCATCTTGGGTTTCAGGATGAACTTGAGCCGCAGACTGCGGTCTGGGTAGAAGATTCTCACGGTAAATTTGTCAAAACTCTTTATGTCTCAGGATTTTCTGGTTTTGTCAAGGAGAAACAAGTTAATCTTCCTATTTGGGCAAATAGTTCTCAATTCGAGACCGACGGTACTACTGGTGCAAGTATTGATTGGGGAAAGCATACTTATGTGTGGGATCTTACAGATCGTCAGGGTAAACGAGTTAAGGATGGAGTATACAAAGTAATTGTGGAAGCCTCCTGGTGGCCCAGCATGCAGTATGGACGGATTTCTGCAGAGATTCATATTGGTAAATCCCCGGATGAAGTTACAGTTGAGAAAAAGTTGTTGATTCCTTTGTTACATGTTCAATATATTAGATGAGGATGTATTTAGAAGCAGTTGGCCAGGAAACAGTGATACATCTTTAAGTTACGTAAGCTATCAATGGATGTATTGCAACGTTTGGGTTTCGAGAAAATGCAACAATGTGATAGCCATATACTATTTAAGAAGCAAACATCAGAAAACAGAAACAGAAAGGAAACAGAAGTATGAACATCATAGTTTGTATCAAGCAGGTTCCTGACACAACAGAGGTGAAAATTAATCCCAAAACCAACACTTTGGTCCGGGAAGGAATAACAAGTATTATTAATCCCTTCGATACATATGCGATTGAAGAAGGTGTCCAGATTAAAGAAAGATTGGGAGGCAAGGTAACAGCTATCAGCATGGGGCCTCCACAGGCAGAGAAAGCTTTAAGAGATGCAATTGCTGTTGGCGTTGATGAGGGAATTCTTATCAGCGATCCTGCTTTTGCAGGAGCTGATACCCTTGCTACTTCTTACACGCTGGCTCAGGCCATAAAAAAAATTGGGGAATTTGATATCATAATCTGTGGTAAACAGGCAATTGACGGAGATACAGCTCAGGTTGGACCAGGTATAGCTGTTCATTTAGATCTTCCCCAGATTGCTTTTGTAAAAAAAATTAGAGAACTTACAAATGATAAAATAGTGGCAGAACGGATGGTGGAAGAAGGTATTGAAGTAATAGAATCCCCTTTGCCTGTTTTAATAACAGTTGTAAAGGATATTAATCAACCTCGTCTTCCATCCTTGCGTGGAGTAATGGTTTCTAAGAAGGCTCAAATTCCGATATGGGGAGCCGGAGATATTGGAACTGATCCCGATAGAATAGGATTAGATGGCTCACCCACCCGGGTTGAAAAAATATTTTCTCCTCCTTCTCGTTCCGGTGGGAAGATATTTGAAGGTGAGACTGAAGAAGTAGTGGATGCTTTTGTCCATACTTTACAGGAGGATAAATTGCTTCCTTAGTGCGGTTGAGATAATTTAAAAAGTAAATATTAAAATGCAAAATGAGAATTCAAAATCAAAAATGAGGTGAAGCTTTGTTAATAATCTAGCGAAGCTTCGCCTCAAAGCGACGAGAAGTACACAAATTTCAGTAGTTATGAGTAATTTTACATTTTTCATTGTCATTTTGATTTTTGATATTTAATCTTTAATCTTTGATTTCTCTTATGTGCATACATGATAAATACACTTATTAAAAACTTGACTCAAAATTCAAGCTTTTTGCTAAATAAAAGGTTTAAAGAAGGAGTAATACGTGTCGGCTATTAAAGTTATAAAAGATCAATGTATAGGATGCGGACTTTGTGTGAAAGCCTGTCCATACGGTGCTATATCCATGAAGGATAAATTAGCTGAGATTGATTTACATAAATGTACGCTCTGTGGAGCATGTATTGAGGTTTGCCCAGTAAATGCTATTGTTTTATCTGTAAAACGAAAATCCGTCGAAGGTCTGGAAGATTATAAAGGTGTCTGGATTTTTGCAGAGCAGAAAGATGGAGAAATTCAGCCTGTAGTTTATGAATTATTAGGAGTGGGGCAGAGATTAGCTAAGGCAAGAGGAACAGAACTTTCTGCTGTTCTTATTGGTGATGGTGTTGAAGAAAAAACAAAGGAACTTTTTCAACGTGGAGCTGATAAGGTTTATCTGGTAGAACATCCCAACTTGGCTCACTATCTTGATGAACCTTATTCCAGGATACTGACAAAGTTAGTCAGGCAATACAAGCCTGAGATTGTTTTAACAGGCGCAACTTCTGTTGGTCGTTCCTTGATTCCCCGAGCTGCTGTTGAACTCAACACAGGGCTTACAGCAGATTGTACAGGATTGGAAATCGATCCTGAAACCGGCCATCTTCTCCAGACAAGACCCGCATTTGGCGGCAACATTATGGCTACAATAAGATGTGAAAATAGCCGGCCTCAAATGGCAACAGTTCGGCATAAAGTTATGCAGGAGGCCTCTGTTGATCCTCAGAGAACCGAAGGTGAAGTGATCAAAGTCGATGTAAGCGAGGCAGATGTAGCTTCCAGAACTTCTATTTTGGAAGTTGTAAAAGAGGTAGAGGAAACAGTAAATCTTACAGAGGCAGATGTTATTGTTTCCGGAGGTCGGGGACTTAAAGGACCTGAGAATTTTGAAATAATCAGAGAGCTGGCTAAAGTTTTAGGCGGTGCTGTGGGGGCTTCAAGGGCAGCTGTGGATGCAGGTTGGGTAAGCTATTCGCATCAAGTTGGACAAACCGGGAAAACTGTCAAACCAAAAATTTACATTGCTGTTGGTATTTCAGGCGCAATTCAGCACTTGGTAGGAATGTCTTCATCGGATGTTATTATTGCTATAAACAAAAATCCTGATGCACCTATTTTCAAAGTAGCTGATTATGGTCTTGTTGGAGATTTGTTTGAGGTCGTGCCTGCATTAACGAAACGTTTTAAAGAGATTTTGAAAAAATAAAACGAACATCATCTCCGCAGCACTGGCATGTTTTTACTGGCCATTGAGAATAATTTCCAAGATCCTCGCAAAAAGGTGGTCTCCACCTTAGCGGTGGAGACCACCTTTTGTTTACGTGGGTCTTCACTCTTTACATAAGCTCAACTTACAACGAATCCCCCTATAAT
>CAYYPT010000133.1:0-7374 GCA_964473625.1 uncultured bacterium
ATCCTGTACAAGAAATCAATGCAGGCTACGAAATATTAAAGTCGCTTCATCTTCGTCAACACGGTTTAACCATTATTTCCTGCCCCACTTGCGGCAGGCTTCAGACCAATTTAATACCAATTCTGGAAGAGGTAGAACGTAGGTTGATCGGTATTAATAAATCCCTTACAATTGCCCTCATGGGATGTGAAGTCAATGGTCCAGGAGAAGCCAGGGAGGCAGATATCGGTATTGCCTGTGGGAAAAGCTCGGCTGTCCTTTTTAAAAAGGGTAGAGTGATTAGAAAAATTAAAGAAGAAGAAATCGTACAAACATTGGTACAGGAAGTTGAGAACTGGAGAAAATAAGAGCTAAATTTTGGTAGATTTTAGCTTGTATGATGAATATTGGTCGTTTCTATTTTTAAAGGAGGTGTTTACTATGTTAGAGAATGTACACTGGTTGGGACATGCAAGTTTCAAAATTACAGGTGAAAAAATTATCTATATTGATCCCTATCAGATAGCAGGTGGGGAAACAGCTGATATTATTCTGATCACTCATGATCACTACGACCACCTTTCTATGGATGATATTGAAAAGATTATGGGAGAAAAGACAGTGGTGGTTGTGCCTGCATCAGCAGGAGAGGCAATTAAGGGGAACCTGAAAAAAGTTAGTCCTGGAGATACATTAACCATTGAGGGTGTGGAAATTCAGGCTGTACCCGCTTACAACATTGGAAAGGAATTTCATCCCCGTGATAAAAACTATGTTGGGTATGTATTTAAAATTGGAGGAGTCAGTTACTATCACGCAGGCGACACCGACTACATTCCTGAGATGAGAGGTATTCACGTTGATGTTGCTTTCTTGCCTGTTGGAGGAACATATACCATGAATGTTGAAGAGGCAGCTAAAGCTGCTGAAGATATAAAACCAAAAGTGGCAGTACCAATGCACTGGGGAAGTATTATTGGTTCTGAGAAGGATGCAGAAAAGTTTAAAAGTCTCTGCAGTTGTGAAGTGCAGATTATGGAGAAGGAAATGTGAGGGACAGGTAGTAACTAGTAGAAAGTAGCGAAGTAGAAAGTAAGAAGTAAGAAGTAAATGCTGGAGACCGGGAGCCGGAAGAAATTTAGGCTTTAGCCTTTCATGAAAGTAAGAGGTTCGAAGCAAAGATGCAAGAGGTAAAAGCTTAGTAAAAACGTTTGAGACTAATAAACACTGTGTAGGAAATTCTGTTGTATCTTTCAGTATTTTTTAGAAAAAGTTTTCCCATTATATTTTTCTGGTTTTTTCTTTTATCTGGAAATTTACAGGCTCAGGAGTACTGCTGGCCCACAGATGCAAGCAGAATAATTACTTCCTCTTTTGGTGAGTATAGACCAGGTCACATTCATGGAGGCATAGATATAAAAACCTGGGATAAGGAAGGATATAAAGTATTTGCTATTGGGGACGGTTCTGTTGTATTGCTTGAAACTTCGCCTTACGGATATGGTCGTACAATTCATCTTGTACTCAGGAATGGAATAAAGGTTATTTATGGGCATCTTTCCCGATTCTCCGATTCTTTTCAACATCTTATTCAGAAAGAACAAGAGAGAAAAAGACGTTTTGCTGTTAAACTAGTTTTTAAATCTGGGGTTTTAACAGTTAGTAAAGGGGAACTCATTGGTTATACAGGAAGTAGTGGGAGTGGTGCTCCACATCTTCATTTTGAGGTGAGGGATAGTAAAAATCGTCCTTTCAATCCATTTTTGTTGGGCTATTACATCCAAGATACAGTTCCACCTACATTAAAAGCAATTGCAGTTTCTCCATTAAGCTTTGGTTCACATGTTGATGGTGATTTTAAGCCAGAAGTTTTTCCTCTCCAAAAAATTGAAAAAGGCCGTTATCTTTTACCTAAAACTATTAGAGTATGGGGCAGGATTGGAATAGCGCTTTCGGCTTTTGATAGAGCGGATGGAGCAGCCAATAAGTTTTCTGTATATAAGACTAGATTTTTCGTGGATGGGAAACTTGTTTTTAGTTCACAATACGATCGTTTTTCTTTGAACAAATCCAGAGAAATAAATCTGGATAGAGATTATCGGCTTCACCAATGGGGATTGGGTTTATTCCAGAAGCTTTATCATGATGCTGGGAACGAACTTCCTTTTTATAAGCCTACTGGAATAGAAGCAGGTGTTCTCTGTTGCTGGGATGGAAAAGAAACTTTAAAGCAATCTCCTTTAATAAATTTAGAAAGTGAAGAAGGCCCTGTTTTTTTAGAAAAAAGTATCCATTCAATCAGAATTGAAGCACTGGATTATTTTGGAAACATTTCTGAAGCAACAGGCAAACTGGAGATGATCCCTCTTTCCGAAATCTGGGTAAGCGCTATTTCACACATGCCTTCCCAAATAAAAAACTCGACTTCAATGGAAAAAAATCCTCTAATTACTGTAAAAAAACAATTTCTGGATGAGACAATCAGGCTTTTTGTACAATCAACTCAGCCACTTCCTGCTGTTCCTCATCTTTCCGTACGTATAAATTCGTGGAAACGGACCTTTGTTCCTCTTATTCCCAGGAGTAACAAAGAGTTTGTAGGGGAAATTCCCATTGAAGAGGGAGTGGATGGGACAATGATAACAGAGGTGCGTTTTTTCACAGAATACGGTGTAGAAAAAATAGTTCGAGACACACTCGAAGTTTTTGGAATTTCACATGAAAGAGGAGGAACGATTGTTTCATCTGATAATATTTTCAGAGTTATTTTTCCAGAAGGTTCAGTCTATGGTTATATTTTAGGAAGCTGTCGTACAAACAGGCATACTCTTCCCAATGATATTTTGGGCCGGCAGTATGCTGTTTATCCTTATGATGTTCCTATGAAAGGGGAGGTAAAAGTTGTACTTTCTGGTCTGAAGTATGTGGAAGAAAAATATAAACTTGGAATTTATCGATTGAATAGCAAGGGGGAAATTGATTTTGTAGGCAATAAATGGGAAAGAGGAAAACTTACTGCATGGACAGAAAATCTGGGTAAATTTGTTGTACTGAGAGATACTGTTCCTCCAGATATTTTTTTTATTCGGCCTGTTCCGGGAGCACGGATAAGAAATCAAACTCCCAAAGTCGTTGCAGGATTTAAAGATAGCCTTTCCGGTATTTACGGAGAAGATAATTATATAATTTTGCTGGATTCTACTCGCCTGATTGTGGAATATGATCCTGAAAAAAATATTGCGTTTTATCAAAGTGAAGAACCGTTGACTCTTGGGGCACACACTCTTGAGGTTATAGTCAGGGATAGGGCAGAAAATACAGCAAGGCGAAAAAGTTTGTTTTATGTAAATCCTGAATGAGATAAAACTTATGATTCCAATTAAAGATGATAATCCAAGTTATACCTTTCCACTGGTAACTATTTTTTTGATTCTTGCTAATGTGACTGTCTATATCTACCAGATGACCCTGGGACAGACAACGCAGGCTTTTTTCTATAAATTTGGCACAATTCCGTGGGAGATAACACACTTTCAGGAATTACCCAAACTTCCTGAAAATTTTCACTCTCAAATCCCTAATGTTTTAACTCTTTTTACAGCAATGTTTATTCACGGAGGGATTTTACATCTTTTTGGAAATATGCTTTACCTATGGATTTTTGGTGATAATGTTGAAGCTTTGATGGGACATATTAGATTCTTTTTCTTTTATCTTCTGTGTGGTCTAATAGCTGTGCTTTCACATATTATCGTTACACCAAATTCTACTCTTCCCATGATTGGAGCCAGTGGAGCTATTTCAGGAGTATTGGGAGCCTATTTTGTTCGTTTCCCCAGAGCAAAAGTTCACGTATTGATTTTCTTATTTTTTTTCATAAGAGTCATACGTATTTCAGCTTTGTTTGTTCTTGGTTTTTGGTTTGTTATACAGATATTCAGTGGACTAGGATCACTTGGACCTGAGATCGACGGAGGGGTGGCATGGTTTGCCCACATCGGTGGATTTTTATCAGGACTGGTTTTGATTTTCTTTTTTGAGAGAAAGGAGCGTGTTAGGATTTACCGTAGCATAGGCTGGTGGTGATAAAAGTTGTATTTAGTAATATTAACATAAAAAACTTGACGATAATATATTATTTTAATATTAGTACGGTTATTAATTCTTATTATGCTGGTTATTCTTTCTATGATCAGTAGCAGAGCTCAGGTTCAGGACCCGCTTATTCAGGTTTCTACTGCCCAGGGCAGTCAGGGATGGCCGTCTGTTTGCTACAATTATTTTGAGGATGAGTACCTCGTGTTATGGGAAGACTACAGGAATTCTGATGCCACAGGGAGTGATATCTGGGGACAGATTGTAAAGAGTGATGGTACGCTGAAGGGAGGGGAGTTTGTCGTTTGTAATGCCCCTGGTGATCAATATTGGCCTCGTGCAGCCTACGATCACGAACTTGGTCAATATCTTGTAGTTTTTGAGGATGCTCGCAATGGATCAGGGGACTGGAATGAGTTCGATATTTATGGAGTTTTTCTAGACAAGAACGGGAAAAAGGTCTGGACAAACGGAGCGGAGTCTGATTCATGTTTTGGAGTCTGTACTCAGGAAGCAGGTCAGCACTATCCTGCAGTGGCAGCTAATAATAGTAACTATCACTTCATTGCTAACACGGTTCCTTATGATGAGGATGTCCCTGATGTTGCATATTGTGACGCTACAAACGAATGGCTTGTAGTTTTTGCCTGGCAAGGTGAGGATGATACCTTTCTTCCCAGAATTTACGGACAGAGAGTGAATAGATTTGGACAACTCCTCAAGCAAGATGGGACAAAAGGGATGTTCCAGTGTCCCATTTCCGAATCTCATTTGCAGCCCTGCGATTTCTATTGTACAGATCCTATACAACCGCGACTTTGTTTTAATAACTTTGAATATCTTAGTATGGGGAAAAATAGTTCACGTGAATATCAAGTCTTGATTAACGCCATGGTTGTCTGGACCGATTTTCGTAAAGGAGATTATAGTGTGACGGATGTCTATGGGCAGCAGGTAATCTTCTTGCCTGATTCTGAGGCAGTTAATATGGGTCTAAAGCAGGGGCCGGCCAACGATTCAACCTTTTATATGACTTTGACAGACAGTCTTGGTAATCCTGGTGCAGCTCCCTGGCCTAATTGTCCTGTTTCCAATGCAGATTCGGCACAGTACCACCCTGGATTGGCCTACAGTCAGACTACAAATGAGTTTCTTGTTGGTTTTGGAGACCTCCGGAAAGGCGAACCCAATATTTACTGCCAGCGGCTTCAAATTGGGAATGATGCTAGTATTCATTGGGTGGGGGATGATGGAATTACGCCAATTGATCCATGTGTCAACATTCCTATTGATACCACTGATAAGAGTGAAATGCCTTTGATTGGGGTGGCTCATAGTTCTGACAGGGAGGAATTTTTCATAACCTATACATATGGAAGTCTCCAGAGCGGTGCAGATATTTACGCAAGACGATATGCCAATGTCAAAACAGGTATAGAGAAAGATCAAAATACTTTCGCCCCGGCTAATTTTGAAGTGTATCAGAACTATCCCAATCCTTTTAATCCTGAGACAGTGATTCGTTACAATCTTCCTATGAAGATAAGGGTAAGAGTTACAATTTATGACATAGTGGGTCGAGAGATAAGAACTCTCCTGGATAGAGTTCAGACTCAAGGACTGCATTCGGTCCGATGGAACGGTACTGATGAAGCTGGTAAACGTGTGGCCTCCGGGGTTTACTTCTGCGAAGTTCAGACGAAAAATCAGCGGTTAACCAGAAAACTGACCCTGGTTCGTTAACACTTGTAATTGTTTTTATTTCGATGTAAAAATCTTTATATTATCTAAAGCCCCGGTTTTCTCTCAGGGAAGATCGGGGTTTTATAAAAAGTTGGCTTTAATAAACTTGACTTTCATAAAAAACTTTTTTACATTTTTTCTATCTTTGGTGAGTGTTATCTATTTTTTGCATGCCACCGTAGCTCAGCTGGTAGAGCAGCTCACTCGTAATGAGCAGGTCCGCGGTTCGAACCCGCGCGGTGGCTCTGGGTTATTTGAGATAATAAGCAGATACGTTGTTTAAAGTAATGGATGGTTTTCTTTTTTAGTAACAGGGTATTCCCCTGATTTTTTTATTATGCGAGGTTTTGTCTATGTATAAAAAACTGTGGGTTATACTTTCTTTTATATATTTGCCTGTTATTCTTTTGGCAAGTTCGAAGGAGGAAGTATCAGGCTTTGATTTCCTTCGCTGGGAAATAGGAACACGGCCTGCCTCTATGGGAGGCGCCTTTATCGCTGTAATTGGCGATCTTAATGGTCTGACATACAATCCGGCAACTCTGTCCGGCGCCAGGAATATGGAAGTAAACTTTACATACTTGAGTTATCTTTTAGATATAAAGTCTGGCTTTGTAGGATTTAACAGGGCTATTAGTACTTCTGGGCAATTGGGAATTGGAATTTTTTATACTAACTATGGCAAATTTGAAAGAACCGATGTAACGGGAAATTCCCTGGGTTCATTTTCTCCTGGTGATTATGTTATAACTGCCGCTTATGCTAATTCTCTTCCTACGGGTATTCGCTATGGTATATCAGTTAAATTTATCCAGTCAAGAATTGACCAGTATACAGCCGGTGCAATAGCGGCAGATGCTGGTATTATCTACCGTATTGAAAAACAAAATTTAAATATTGGTTTCGTTGTAAAAAATTTTGGAAAAACGGTAAGTAAATTTATGAGAGTTTATGAGAAACTTCCTGTGTCTTATAGAGCTGGAATCGCAAAGCAACTTGCGCATTTGCCGCTGCTTCTTAATTTTAATCTTATAAAGTATCAATATAATAGAAGTGCCAATTTGGGGGGATTCTATTGGGCCCTTGGGGGAGAATTTACTGTTACCAGTAATTTCTTTTTAAGATGGGGATATAATTCTAGGGGTAAAGAAGAAAAAATGGAGACAGGTGACAGTCATTTTGCTGGTGTTTCTCTTGGACTCGGGATTAAATATGGAAAATATTGTTTCGATTATGGGTATAGTTCCTATGGTATATTGGGAGGTATGAATTATTTCACGGTGACAATTCCTTTTTTCTGAGAAAGGTATTAAAATGATTAGAGAGGTTAAAAGTCCTGCTCTGTTATCCTGAGAATTACATGTATTTGTCGTGAATAACGGATAGTGTTTTTAAAAAGTTTGCTTTAACAACAACTTCTGAAATATTGTGTTTTCTCATAGAGAGCTGAATCGAGCCATGAGTTTCTATTTGATGGATTTCTCAGTGAATAAATATGGAAGAATCGTGTTGCCTCAAAATAAAATGTAACCGAAGATATTAGTAGTAGTTAATTTT
>CAYYPT010000134.1:0-1502 GCA_964473625.1 uncultured bacterium
TATCCGAAAACCTGGTTTCATTTTATGCAAGCTCCCTATAATGATTAATGTAAAAATTCCAATTTTTAAAATCTAAATAATAATGTACGAAGAATAGAATGGTGACTATTATGCTTTTACAATTTTTTCGCGATTGTTTTTTACATGTTTAGTAGCATTTCTTGTGTCAATAACCAGATTTGCATGGCTTACAATCATTTCGTAATCATAAGAACTGTGATCTGTTGATATAAGTACTGCGTCATATTTTTTCAAATTTTCTGGTGTAAGCTCAACACTTTTCATATCATACTCATATTTGCGGACCTTTGGCATTACTGGAATGTAGGGATCGTTGTAATCAACATGTGCTCCATTTTCCTCCAGAATTTCAATGAGCTTCAAAGTTGGACTTTCTCTTACGTCATCCACATCTTTCTTATAAGCTGCGCCCAGAATTAATATTCTGGCATTTTTAAGACTCTGCGCTCTTTTATTTAAAGCTTCCGAGACTTTTTGTACGACCCAATACGGCATTGATGTATTGATTTCACCTGCCAACTCTATAAACCTTGTAGGCATGTCGTACTCGCGAGCTTTCCAGGTTAAATAGAAAGGATCAATTGGAATACAGTGGCCTCCCAACCCTGGTCCAGGATAAAAAGGCATAAAGCCAAAAGGTTTTGTAGAAGCGGCTTCAATCACTTCCCACACATCAATGCCCATACGGTTGAGAATCATTTTCATCTCATTTACAAGGGCAATGTTTACGCTGCGGAAGATATTTTCTAAAAGTTTGGTGGCTTCAGCAGCCTGACTGGAAGATACAGGTACAGTTTTAACAATCACGGAATCGTAGAGAGCAATTGCACACTCCCTGCTTGCAGGATCGTTCGCACCAACTACTTTGGGAATAGTTTTTGTCGAATATTTTGGATTTTTAGGATCTTCCCGCTCCGGTGAAAACGCCACATAAAAATCCTCGGGACATTTCAGTCCTGATTTTTCCAGAATTGGTTTCATTACTTCTTCTGTTGTCCCCGGCCAGGTAGAACTTTCGAGTACGACGAGTTGACCTTTTCTAAGATACTTTGAAATAGTTTCGGATGTGTTTATTATAAAACTGAGATCTGGCTGCTGGTGTTTGTCAAGGGGGGTAGGTACAGCGACAACAATACAGTCAACTTCAGGCAAACGAGAAAAGTCTGTTGTGGCATCGAATCTTTTAGTTTCTACAATTTTGGCAATCCTTTTCTGGGAGATGTGTTTGATATAGGTTTTTTTTGCTTTAAGCAGGGAAATTTTTTGCTCGTCTATATCGAAGCCAATGCAGTTAAAACCTGCTTCAACAAATTCTAGGAGAAGAGGGAGACCCACATAACCCAAGCCTACTACACCAACCCTTGCCTTTTTGGTTTGAATTTTTTGTTTAAGGTCCATAGAATCTTTCCTTAAGCTTAGTCCGTAAATAAAAAACCGAATCTAAGAGTCTACCCACTCAAAGACGAGCAACGCACTCTTAA
>CAYYPT010000134.1:1602-7369 GCA_964473625.1 uncultured bacterium
ATAAAAAACCGAATCTAAGAGTCTACCCACTCAAAGACGAGCAACGCACTCTTAAAAATTCGGTATAGCAAAAGAAGTTCGTTAAACACCAGATGGATAGACTGTTTTCTATGAATGATAATTGTTTATAAACTTCCATCAAAACTTTAACGAACTTCGATAGGCATACTCCTTTTATCTTCATGAAAATTTATCAAATAATTCTCCCAATGTCAATAATTAATTCAATTTATAATGTTTTTTATAATACTCAAGATATTCCCCACTCTTTAATTTTTCCCACCATTGTTTGTTATCACGATACCAGCGTATTGTTTCTTTCATTGCCTTTTCAAATGGATATTGCGGTTTCCATCCCAGTTTATGAATTTTGTCTGTATCCAGGGCATATCTTCTATCATGCCCTTTTCTATCCTCTACGAATTTCATCAGACTTTTAGGTTTACCCAGTTCTTTGAGGATGAACTCTGTGATTTCCAGGTTATTTTTTTCGTTTCCTCCGCCGATATTATAAACCTCACCATCTTTACCCCGCTCCATAACCATTTCAATTGCTTCGCAGTTGTCAATAACGTACAGCCAGTCCCGAATGTTTTTACCGTCTCCGTAAATGGGAAGTTCTTTGTTCTCCAGTGCGTTTGTTACAAAAAGAGGGATCAATTTTTCCGGATACTGATAGGGGCCGAAATTGTTAGAGCTTCTTGGGATGACAACGGGGAGTTTGTAAGTAACATAGTAGGAATAAGCCAGTCTGTCGCCACCTGCTTTTGAAGCAGAATAAGGGCTGGAGGGCATCAGAGGGTCGGTTTCTCTAAAAAATCCTTTTTCCGTGCTACCATAAACTTCATCTGTACTAATCTGCACAAATCTTTCTACGCCGTGTTTCTGCGATGCTTCTAAGAGAACAAAAACTCCAAATACGTCTGTCTTGATAAAATCGTCTGGTTTACCAATGGAACGATCTACGTGGCTTTCTGCTGCGAAATTCACTACCACATCTACGTCTTTCATCAGCTTATCCACAATTTCTTTGTCGCAGATATCACCACGAACAAAAGAATATCTGGGATCTTTTTCAATGTCTCTTAAATTTTCAAGATTGCCAGCATAGGTGAGTTTATCCAGATTTATGATTTCTACATCGTTGTGTTTGTTTAGCATATATCGGATAAAGTTGCTTCCGATAAATCCTGCTCCGCCTGTTACTAATATTTTCTTCATAGAATATTTCCCAAACCTTGGTTAACTATTTAAAAATCATTAATGAGTTCACTTTAAAAAACCCTAAAGGGCTTCGGAAAATATTATTTACTTTTTCCCCCGACATAAATGTCGGGGCTATTCCCTCGTTTTGTTGCTAATTAGCTCCATCCTTCAGGGCGGAGGATGAATCAAACAACCAATATTATCCATGGGCTCTAGCCCCTTTTTAGAGTGAACTCATTAATAAAATGGAAATAAAAGTAAGAATTTTTATATACCAACTACCTAGGAATTACTTACCCCATTCTAATTTCCCAATCATAAGGTACTTTGTCAGAATTATATGGTAAACGGTATTCGTCTGGATCTTCGTAATTATATGGTTCAGTTACACAATTGACAACATAAGCTTCTTCCTGACCAATACATTTCCAGCCGTGATAAACACCCTTTGGAATATGAACAAGTATTGGGTTGTGTTCGCCAATGAAGAACTCATTCACCTCGCCACGTGTCGGAGATCCTTCTCTGTCGTCAAAAAGTACTAATTTTAACATTCCTTTAATCACAGCAGCATTGTCATCCTGCTTTTTGTGATAATGCCATGCCTTAATCACACCAGGATAAGTAGTGGTCATGTAGACCTGGCCAAATTTTTCAAAGATAGGATCATCCCGGCGTAAAATTTCCATTAGATGCCCTCGTTCATCAGGAATTACCCTTAGCGGTTTTAACTGAACACCATCGATCATTTTGCCGTACCTCCAATCTTTTAAGTTTTAATCTAAAAAATAAGTTAAAAAAAGTCAATCTTTAATTTTATTGACAAAAGAGGAAGAAATCCCTATATTTTGAAAAGTATCTATATCTGCATTTGTTCAAAAATTCCAACTGTTATCAGGAGTCAAAGGTGTTTTTCAGTGGTATCCAAAAAGCCAACAATCTCCACAGCACCTCCCAGACATCTCAAAAGTCAGAGACAGGTTTAGTAAGACAATTCGGATTGTTCGATTCAACCATGGTCCTGGTGGGAATTGTTATTGGTTCCGGTATTTTTCTTACTACAGGTATTATGGCTAAATCTATCCCTTCTGCCACATTGATCCTGTTGGCATGGGTTGTAGGGGGGCTTCTCACTTTGGCAGGGGCTCTAACGTATGCGGAGATTGGAGCCGCCATGCCAGATGCAGGAGGCCAGTATGTTTATTTGAGAGAGGCATACGGTTCTCTTTCCGGGTTTCTTTTCGGATGGATGGTGTTTTTAGTTTATATGACAGGAGGGATTGCTGCACTCGCTGTTGCCTTTGCAGAATATTTCGGTTACTTTTTTCCCTCTCTTTCTACTACTAACTATATACTATCAACTGGCATTCGCGTTTTTCACCACACTTTTCACTATTCTCTGTCTATGGGTCAGCTTGTTGCAATAGCTGCGATTATTGGTTTGTCAGTATTCAATTTTATAGGTGTTGTTTTTGGAAAAATGATACAGAATGCTCTTACTGTAATAAAAATTGGAACAATTCTTGGCTTTGTTGTTTTAGGATTTGTTCTTGGGAAAGGAACACCAGTCAATTTTTCTTTAAACCCGGAGGGATTAAGTCTCAGCCGATTGGTAATTGGGTTTGGTGTTGCTTTAGTGGCGGTTTCTTGGGCTTTCGATGGCTGGAACAATCTCAATTTTGTTGCAGGGGAAATCAAAAATCCCAGGCGTAATCTTCCTAAGGCGCTTATTCTTGGAACGTTGGGAGTTACTGTTCTCTATGTTTTTACCAATTATATTTATCTCTATGCGCTTCCTGTTGATAAAATGGCAGGAGTAGTCCGAATTGCTGAAAAAACCAGCACTATCCTTTTTGGAGAAAAAACTGCTGCTTTTATTTCTGCTGTTGTTATTGTTTCAACTTTTGGCTCTCTAAACGGATCAATACTTACTGCGCCTCGTGTATATTATGCAATGGCAAAGGACAATCTTTTCCCCCAAAGAGCAGCAGAAGTCCATCCGCGTTTTAAAACACCTGGATTTGCTATTCTTATTCAGGCTGCATGGGCTTGCGTTCTAACCTTAAGCGGTACTTTTGAACAACTTCTGACTTTTGTAATGTTTATTGCTATCGTGTTCTGGATTGCAGCCACTGCTTCGGTTTTCACTCTTAGAAAAAAATATCCTGACATTCATAGGCCTTACAAAACCTGGGGATATCCAGTAGTTCCGATTCTCTTTATTGTCGCTTCCTCTGGAATTCTTATTAATACCTTAATTGAAAAACCAGTGGAATCCCTGGCAGGAATAATTCTGACATTGATTGGTATCCCGGTTTATTATTTCTGGAAGAGAAAGACTTCTCAAGGATAATTATGATGAAAAGAAAATTATCCAGTAAAACCATTGATGTAAAGAAAGAAGTTTCGGAAGCAGAACAGAGGATAAGAAACTATATCAGGGAAACTCCGGTTGAGTTCTCGCCTTATCTCAGCAAAGCAGGAAAGTCTCAGGTTTATCTAAAACTTGAAAATTTGCAAATTACAGGTTCGTTTAAACTTAGAGGGGCAGCGAATAAACTTCTTTCTTTAAACAAAGAGGAAAAAGAAAAAGGTGTTGTGACAGCATCCTCTGGGAATCACGGAGCTGCTTTTGCCTATCTTTTAAAGAAACTTCATCTCAATGGAACAATCTATCTGCCTACTAACGCTTCTCGTGCAAAGGTTGAAGCTCTCATGTCGTATGGAACTGATGTAGAGTTTTACGGAAACGATTGTGTGGAAACTGAAAGATATGCCAAAAAAACTGCTCAAAAAAACAGTCTAGTTTTTGTTTCTCCATACAATGATTTGAAAATTGTTGGTGGTCAGGGAACAGTGGGGATTGAGTTAATAAGACAGGTTCCAAGAATTGATACTGTACTTGTTCCTGTTGGTGGGGGTGGATTGATTTCTGGGATTGGTGGATATTTAAAGAGTATTAACAAAAAGATAGAAATTATAGGCTGCCAGCCTGAAAACTCCCCGGTCATGGCAGAATCATTAAAGGCAGGCAAGATTATACAGATGGAATCAATGCCAACACTTGCTGACGGAACAGCAGGTGGGATTGAACAGAATGCTGTTACATTTGAGATCTGTAGAGAAATTATAGACGATATGATTCTTGTTACAGAAGATGAAATTAAAGCTGCAGTCAAACTTATTTTAGAAAAACACTATATGTTGATTGAAGGAGCAGCCGCTCTTTCCGTTGCTTCCTTTTTAAAAGAAAAAGAAAGATTTAAGAATAAGCATGCTGTTTTAGTTTTAAGTGGTTCAAAAATTAGTCTGGATACGTTAAAAAACGTATTATGCGTGGAGGTATAAAAAGATGTCAGAGATCTTTAACCTTGGTCAGATCAAAGAGATTCTGAAACATGTGAATCCTATTGAGGTCGTGGAAGAGGGATTTGTTGCTTATTCCCAAGGCAGAACAGTTGTTCCTCCTGTGGGAGAATTGCTTCTTGAAAATCCGCCCGGAGAAGTTCACATAAAATATGGATACATAATCGGGGATGACTATTTTGTTATTAAGATCGCTTCTGGTTTTTATGAAAATGAGAAGTACAACCTGCCGACAAGCAGTGGACTTATGCTTGTATTTAAACAAAAGACAGGAGAACTCGCCGCTATTCTACTTGATGAAGGTTATCTAACTGATGTAAGAACTGCTGCAGCAGGAGCGATTGCTGCCAGATATTTGGCTCCGAAAAATGTTACTCGGATTGGCATATTTGGAACAGGTAGACAGGGCAGGATGCAGCTTGAGTATTTAAAATCCATAGTAAATTGCAGAGATGTTATTGTTTGGGGGCGGAATCAGGAAAAGCTCACCATTTACAAAAAAGATATGGAACTATTCGGTTATAATATTGAAACCACTATGAACGCTAACGATGTTGCCTCCAGCTGCAATCTCATTGTAACTGCTACTCCGTCGAAAACTCCATTATTGTTGGCTGATCAAATAAATAAAGGAGTCCACATAACTGCTGTAGGTTCTGATACTCCTGAGAAAAATGAGCTGGATCCGAGAATTCTCCAGCAGGCAGACATTGTAGTGGCTGATAGTATCAGTCAATGTCTCTCCAGAGGGGAGATTTATAAAAGCATAAAAGCAGGTTTGCTGAGAAAAGAGAAACTTGTTGAATTGGGAAATGTAATTCTTAATAAAGATCTTCAGCGAACATCTGATGATCAGATTACTGTGGCTGATTTAACAGGCGTTGCTGTTCAAGATATTCAAATCTCAAAGGCTGTGTATGAGGCTTTGGTTTAATTATGGAACTTTCTTTGGAGGTAGAATAACAGAAAAATTCATTGGGAGGTTACCATGAAACTTGAAATTTTTGAACTTGAGAGAATCCAATCCCTCTGGGAAAACAGGGTTAAATATAATCTTACAGAAAGCGGTCTTTACCCCTATACTCTTAAAGAACTTCTCGATGAAAAAGAAATCGAGAGATTGCTTTCCACACGGCTCGGGTACAATCAAACAAACGGATCGCCAGAATTAAGAAAAGCGATAAGCAACCTTTAT
>CAYYPT010000135.1:0-7343 GCA_964473625.1 uncultured bacterium
GTTAATTAATAAGATTTTTCACACGCCTGAATAATTGCTTTAACCTCTTTTACTGTATCTTTAAGGTTGTCATTAATAACCTGAAAATCATATTGATCCGCCATTTGAAGTTCCTTTTTAGCAATCTCCAGACGCCTTTTTATAACTTCGGAACTTTCAGTCCCACGTTTCTTAAGACGTTCTTCCAGTACTTCTATTGCTGGAGGAGCGAGAAAAATAAGCACAGTATCAGAACGTGTGTTTTTCAAATGAAGTCCACCCTGAACATCAATATCCAGCAGTACTCTTTTGCCTTCCGACAAGTAACGATCAATCTGTTCTTTTAAAGTTCCATAATAGTAGCCGTGCACTTTCGCCCATTCAAGAAAAGCCCCCTCTTTGATTTGTTTTAAAAAAGTCTTTTGATCTAAAAAAATATAGTCAACTCCGTCTTTTTCACCCTTCCGCGGTGGGCGTGTTGTAGCAGAAATAGAATAAGCAAAATCAAAACCTTCTTTTCTTAACTCTTTGACTATAGTAGTCTTACCGCCTCCAGAAGGAGACGAAATAACAAATAATCTTTTCCCTGATCCACCCATTCCGCTATCCTATTCCAGATTTTGAACCTGTTCCCTGAGCTTCTCTATTTCCTCTTTCATTTCAACTACGTGATGGCTGATTTCAGCATTAATAGCTTTGGAACTAATTGTGTTTGCTTCACGGTTCATCTCCTGGAGAAGAAAATTTAATTTTTTACCCACGACTGGTTCCTGCTGCAAAATTTGAAAGAAAAGCTGATTATGGCTCCTCAGTCGCACACATTCTTCTGTTATATCCATCTTATCTGCCATAAGCACGATTTCCGTATTTAATCTTTCCTGGTGGTCAATTTCCCTATCTTTTATTAATTTGCTAACACGTTCCACCATTCTCTTATATGCATCGGGTAAATTTACTTCTGTAATTTTCTCTATAGCTGCCACGTGTTCTTCTAAAATTTGAATTCTCCCAAGAATATCCTGAGCCAAAACTTCTCCTTCCCTGTCCCGCATCTCTTTTAAATCTGCTAATGCTTCTTTCAAAGCATCCTTTACATAATCCCAGGTTTTTTCAGCACCTTCTGGTTCCTTAGTTGACTCAAAAATTTCAGAGAATTTAAGAAAATGTTCTAATTTTAATTCTTCCTTTACTCCCGCTGTCTTACGAAGTTCATCCAACAAATGACGAGTAGCCAGAATCATTCTGGGAGCAACCCGTATTCCTAGAATTTCATTAGTCTCTCCCTGAACAGAAATCGTCGCGTAAACCTTGCCCCGCTTGAGCTTGGTTCTAATAATTTCTTTAACCTCTGCCTCGTAATGAGAAAGGAACGAAGGCATTTTACAAGAAATTTCAAGGAATCGGTTGTTGACCGATCTTAACTCCACCGTAGCAACTATACCATTTTTTTGAACCTCGCCCAGACCCAGACCTGTCATACTGGAAGCCATAACATCTCTCCCTTCCACAACATAATGAATGACCAGCTGAAACAAAATTATATATAAATCTGATGGTAATCAGAGTTGAATGTAGCCTATCAAAAGATTTCAACTGGTCATTTATATATATATATTGTTTATATTTTACAAAATAAAATCCTAAGAGTCAACATTATTTTGTATTTTGCTTCTGTTTTTATGTTATTTAGCTCACTATAATTGGAGAAAACGCTTCTTATTCCAAAAAAGCGTTATTGATATACGGTGTGTGCTTCCAAGATCAAAATGTTGTGAGAAACCGTAGTCAATTCGTATGGCGGAAACCATAAATCCTGCTCCTGCTGTTAAATTTCCTCTATTCAAACCAATTCTCATAGCAATTCTATTTTTGAGTCCTATTTCCAGACCGCTCCTGAAATCAAATCCCAATCTACCCAGAGCAACTTGAACTGCTGGTCCCCGATTTTCAAAAGTAGTTTCCACATCAAAAACAGTAAGCACGTTAACTCTGGAAATTTTAAATTGATAAGCTGCCCCAGTTCTCAATTTTGGGCTGATCAGTTCTCTCCTGCCTGTGTTCCACGCAATTAAAGTAGATGTTCCATCTAAAAGTACAGCACCCATCCTTAGAAAACGATAAGGATTAAACAAAACTCCAAAATCGAACCCTATTCCCCATGCGCCGTATTTCTCAACGCTTTTTCGGATCAGTTTAATGTTTCCTCCGTAGGAAAATCTCGCAGAATTCTTTCTGGTAAACGAAAAAAGAAAAGCTGTTTCATTATCGTTTACATACTTAGAAACGAAAGGCTCATTTCTAACTCTTCTTCCATACTCGTCAAAATATATTTCTCCCAAACTGCGGGAAGGATTCCTGAGTTCGGTAAAAGGAATCTCATCTACACCCAACCTTAAAAAACCAAATCCCAAGGCAAAATCTTCCCCCAGAGGGACACCTATTCCTCCAAAATCTCGATTTACTATTCCAGAGAATTGTTCTGAATGCATTCCATAAATTTGAACGACTTTTAAAGAAATCAATCCTGCTGGATTCCAGTATATGGAAGCTACATCGCCGGTAACCGCTACATAAGCCCCTCCCATTCCAAGAGCTCTAGCCCCTACGCCAGTCTCTAAGAATGCACTGCCGTATTTTCCCAAAACAACCCCCCCAAAGATAACAGTGGGTAAAAAAAGAAAAACAGACAGAAAATAGCAAACGAATCTCTTCAAAGACAACATCTCCAAAATAAGCCACAAATCTTTAAAACATACATAAATACAGAGAAAAAAGCAAGAATAAAAACCATATTACTTTTTGTTTCTCTGCAATTCTTCTATTTTTCTTGAAATGAGTCTTGTAATTTCTCTGGATTCCAAAAATCCGACCACTTCATTATTGTTTGAAACTATAGGAAGGTATTCTAAGTGATTTCTTTCGAGGATATTCTTGACCTCAGACATAGGTGTTTCAGGCGTTACCACAGCAACGACAGGTTCCATTAGATCTTGAGCCAGTAAAAATCTATCAAGTCCTGAAGTGACAAATGTATTCTTAATGTTGTCAATGGTAATAATGCCGACTAATTTCTTCTTAGAATCAACAACAGGGTAAAAAAGATTCTTGTGGCTGCTAAATATCCTCAGTATTTTACCCAGCGGCATGTTTTCGTAAATAAGAGGAATTTCTCTGTCCATTATATCTTTTACCCTGGTTTTTCTGATCAAGTCCTCCTCTGTAATATTCAAACCAACTTCTTTTGCTTTAACCACAGCTAACTTAACAAAAGGAGGACCTATAATTTGTACAACAAAAGTAGTAGTAGTAATAATCACCAGCGTCGCGTTACCAATCTCACCGGGAAAACGATGACCAACCAGAATAGACAATCCAATAGCAACACCTGCCTGGCTAAAAAGACATAATGGAAGATACTTCTGAATCGAAACTTCTGCCCCTGATATTCTGGCTCCTAAATTTGCACCAAACATTTTCCCTGCAGTCCTTCCGATTAAATAAACAACTGCAAGAACACCGGCAAACAACGTTATATGATTCAAATTTAACTTTGCTCCGAAAAGAACAAAAAAGAGAACATAAATAGGAGGAGTAAATTTTTCAACTAATCTAAAGGCTTCCTTGCTTTTACGAGGATTGTAGTTTGTAATCATAACTCCCAACCCCATAGCAGCCAGCAAGATATCTACATTAATTATTACAGAAATACCCAGAACAAGAAGCACTGTACCAATTGAAAAAGCAAGTATCTTATCCTCCTCGTCGTTTCTTTTGAGAATCTTACTAAGAACAAAACCGGAGAAAATTCCTATGCTTATAGACCCACCTATTTCGTATAGAGGAATAAATAGTGCATTCAAAATTCCGCCATTTGCATTCCCTACCAAAATTCCTGCAATACTTGAAGCGAATGCAAAAAGCAAAAGAGCAAGTCCATCATCCAGAGCAACAATACCCAGAACAGTGGTTGTTAACGGCCCCCGGGTTTTGTATTCCCAGAGTACATCGGTAGTAGCGGCAGGAGCAGTGGCTGAAGCAATAGAGCCAAGTAGTAAACCGAGGGCCCAGGCCAGTTTGGTATTTTCAAAGAAAAAACTTCCGACAATAATCACAAATGTAGAAACAACAACAAAGGCAGTAATTCCTTCAAAAGAAAGGATATATATAAACTGTTTACCATACTTTTTAAAAGTCTCCTTTTTTAACTCTCCGCCGATCATAAAACCAATAAGCCCAAGAGCAAAATAATTGAACGGTCGCAGCATATCCACAGTATGGTTGTCAATGAGTTTTGCTCCCGTTTGGCCAATCAGAATTCCTACAATAATATATCCTACCACTTGTGGAATCCTAATTTTCTGGAATATTTTCCCGCCAATCGTACCACCAAATAGAGCTAAGCCAAGGAGAAATAATATACTAAGATGCGAAAGCGATATCTCAGTGAAAATGGAACGCAATTGATCCAGCATAGAAACAATATCCATTCGTTAACAAAAAATATTAACAATGTAAAATATACAATGAATGTTGGAGAAATGCAAATTGAATCAAAGAAAAATTCTTACTACTTCATCGTAAAAAACAAAATAATTCTCCCTTTCTTCAATTAGAATGCCAAGATTTTAACAAGAACTAATTAATTTTTTTCTTGACATTTTTGAAATAAATGTTAAATAATATACATAGAGGTTAATAAATTGAAAGAGGAAAGGGGGAAGGATGAAACAATTAATAGTACTTCTTTGTATAATGCTGTGCTTGGTGGTTGCTGGAGTAGCAATAGGAGAAAACTGGACCAGCCATAGAATAATAATAATGGTTCGGGATAGTAATGAATTTGTGGTTAAAAAAACCAATGTTCCCTTAAATACTGGTTCTGTATTTTCTAAGTTACAATGGGCGACTGACCAATTTCGTAAAAAAATTACTGTTTCTGCTGACTTAACTTCTGCAAAGTGTGGGCTTGAGGTTCGTGCAGTAGATTGCGTAGGGGGTATTTCTACCGGTAAAATTCCTCTTATTGAATCGGCTCAGGATTTTGTTATTTCAATATCTAATTTTGCTGGCAGGTGCGGACTGAAATACAGTGCTAGTGGTGTGGCAGGCGAAAATAACGGATTCAAAATACACACAGTTTTTTACACAATTGTTGATGCTTATTGAGTCGGTGAGAAATTTACTTTCTAATTAAACTTCAACATATTGCTTTAAGTGATAATTGTGGAAAGTAAGAAAACGGTCTCTTATGCTTTGGAAGAATAAGAGATTTTACAAGGATAAATGACTTATCACTTACATTCTTGTTTCTTTTTTCCCTTCAATTGCAGAATCTTTTCTAGTGACAGAGCATTCAAAAGATCCTTTTTTTCAATCCATGCCCGTCTGGCAACTCCAAGCCCAAGTCGCATTGAATGCATCTGATTTGGATGGTGGGCATCTGTCCCAATAGCTAATTTTATTCCCATTTCTTTAGCTTTTCGTGCATTGATATCATTTAAGTCAAGACGTTCGTAATAACTGTTGATTTCAAGAGCTGTTCCTGTTTCAGCACAAACTTTCATAACTTTTTCTAAATCAAGCTGGTAACCTTCTCGCTGGGAAATAATCCTGCCCGTTGGATGAGCAATGATTGTTACATTTGGGTTACGTGCTGCAGCAATAAGTCTTTCAGTAACCTTTTGCTTAAAACCCGAATGTACGGCAGCTATTACAATATCCAGTTTTTCCAGCAGTTCATCTGAAAAGTCCAGAGAGCCATCAGCATGTATGTCTACCTCTGTACCGCACAATACGCGGATTTTTTTTGTTCTTTCTCCAATTCTTTTAATTTCTTTTATCTGCTCTACAAGTTTTTCAGGTGTCAGTCCGCCTGCGTATGCTGCGGATTGAGAATGATCAGAAATAACAACGAATGAATATCCAAGTTCTTCGGCCTTAGCAACTATTTCCTCGATTGTGCCGGATCCATCACTCCATTCAGTATGAACGTGAAAGTCACCATTAATATCTTCGAGAGTTACAAGTTCAGGTAAATTCTTCTCTTTAGCGGCTTCTATTTCCCCACGATCTTCACGAAGCTCAGGTGGTATCCATATTAACCCAAGAACATTGTAAATCTCCTCCTCTTTCTCACCTCCAATATTTTTTTCTCCATCAAAAATACCGTACTCGTTGATCTTTAATCCCTGTCTTTTTGCAATTTCTCTCAGCCTGATATTGTGTGCTTTAGAACCAGTGAAATACTGAAGAGCAGCTCCGTAAGAAGCACTCTTTATAGCTCTAAGATCTACCTGAATGTTGCCTTCTACCAGAACGCTTCCCTTTGTTTTCCCTGCTGCAAGTACACGGGTTACGTGTGGGAGAGATACAAATTTTTTAACTATTTCTTCTCCATGGTCAGTTTCAGCCAAAATATCAATGTCCCCTACAGTTTCTCGCATTCGTCTCACCGAACCTGCCGGGTAGATACGGCCAACATGTGAAAGCTTTTTCAATTCTTTAATAATTTCTTCCACAAGAGGTAAGGCTATTCCCAGAGCAATTCGTCCAAGTCCTTTTTCACGAAGTTGAATTCCTTTGAGAATGTTTTCTGCTTTTTTTTCTCCCATGCCTGGAAGTTGAGCCAAACTGCCGTCTTGAATTACTCTTTTCAAATCCTCGAGTGTTTCAACATTCAGTTTTTTGTGGACCAATGCCAGCGTTTTAGGCCCCAGACTTTGTATTTTCAAAAGATCAATCAGACCAGGTGGAACAGAGTGAACTATTTCTTCATACTTTGTCATCCGTCCTGTTTCTAGAAATTCATCAATTTTTTTTGCAAGCCCGCTTCCAACACCAGGAATCGTGTTGAGCTTATTCGCTTTCCACAGTGTTTCAATGTCTATCTGCAGATCCTTAATTATCCGACTTGCTTTGCGGTAGGCATTTACCTTAAAAGGAATTTCTCCTTTAAATTCTAGAACATCTGCCATCTGCTCGAACATTTCCGCAATTAAATGGTTCTTCACGGCCTGTTCCCCTCCTGAATTTTGGGGATTAGTCATTGATTGAGAGTGGGACTATATTTTTATAGAGTCGTATTTCAGAGGATAAAAATAGAAGTTTTACCCATATTCTTCCCAGTGCATACATCTGCTGCCAGAGAAAAAATAGGACTATTCCAAAGCCTCTGGAAATGGGTATAAGTTTTCCCACAATTGCGTAAATAATGAAGAGGCCAAGTCCAACTGCTGCGATGATATAATAAAGCCCCAGAGTTTTACCAAGATTTTTTAGAACAAAACTCATAGCGCGGAGAGTTGTCATGATCATGCTTCTTCTTTCCTGAAAAACAGTTCTGATTTTGGCATAATCAAAAACCA